>JAKSAU010001080.1 GCA_022361535.1 Desulfobacterales bacterium | reverse complement strand
TTCATCATCTACCATCAACAGGTTGATTTTCTTGTTTTCGCTAACCATAAAATCCTCCTTTTTTTAAATGTATTTATATAAGCAGTAATACTAATTTTATTTGTTTATTCTTTTATTTTTATTTGCTTATTCTTTTTTACTTGGGTGCCGTATTTTTTCGCACAAGACATACAAGTCTACCGGTTTTTCCAACAGATCTAAGGCACCCTTTTCAATCGCTTCAGATCTTTTTTCCACAGTCGCATAACCTGTTAGAAGAATAATTCTGGATTCCGGCCGAGTATCTTTAATAAGCTCCAATGCTTTTAACCCATCCATGCCCGGCAATTGATAGTCGATTATAATGGCGTCAAAGGAAGCTTTTTTAACCCGTTCAATAGCTTCCTGGGCTGACGAAGCACAGGTTACCATTACATTTCGGGCCTCAAGCCTTAGAGACATGGCATCTAAAAATTCCCTTTCATCATCAACTAATAATACTTTCTCTGCCATAGTGTATTCCCCCTAGCCCAATGGTAAAAAATCAAAACCCATTATTTCGACCCCATCCAGAACAGGCCTAAACCACCTTTCTTTTCCAAAATTCTGGGTTCAATTTTAAGTACTTGCGTCAACGCTCCTAACTCATCCGAATCAATAAGGTAATTAAAATCCTTTTCGCTCACTCCATCAGCATGAAACAATATGGATGGACAATGTGTATCTTCCCCAAAGGAAATACGGATCGGACCGGAACAAGTTTCAAAAGAGCAAATTGCCCTGATCACTTCCCACAACAAGTTCTGAAAGTAAAAGGGATTGGCCTTTGCAAGGATTGGCTCTTTAGGCTGCAGCACCTGGATATCACACCTTTTTTTGGCGATCAGACGATCTGCGAGAGCCAGAACAGACTCTATGGATTGTACAAGATTTGACTCATCTACAGACAAATCCATGGTGTGAACAAACTCGTTCAACTTTTTAATAATGGCATCTGATAACCGAACCTGATCCTGAATCTTATGTGATATGGTTTCGATTCGATCCATATCCACAGCACGCCCTTGGCTTTGCATATAGAACAAATCCTGTATGAGACCTGCATTTTCGTTCATTATGCCAAGTTTATTTTTTAATTCATGGGTGGCAGAAGTCGTCATTTGCGTTGTAAACCGCATTCCTGCCTGTTGTATTTTTCGGCTATTATCTGTCATGTTTTATCCCGGTTGTTTTCTCGTCTTTGTTTTCTATAGTCAAATCATCCTGTGGCAGACATTCGTTTGTTACCGGTAGAACCACCTTAAAGGTCGTTCCTTTGCCAAGTTTACTGTCCACGAATATAGTTCCACCCATTTCCTTGATGATCCCATAAGTGACATAAAGACCCAGTCCAGTATTTGAGGGATTCTCCCTAACTGTAAAAAAAGGTTCGAATATATTATGGATATCCCCTTTCGGAATACCGCATCCTGTATCTGACACTGTAATCTCTACAGCTTTAGACTCCCTGTATCGGATAAAAATATCCAGTAAGCCATCCCGGTCCATGGCAGCCAACGCATTATTGAGCAAATTAACAAAAATTTGCTGAAGTCCGCCCCTGTCGCAGTTAAATGGAAACGCCTCCCCTTTGGTTTTAACGGAAACAGCAATATTGTGTTCTTTTGCTTCCCGGCGAAAAAAAGTCAGCACCCACCGCATTGTCTGTTCGACGTCAACCGGCTTCTTGCAAGGATCCATGTTTTTGGCAAACTCCAGCAAGCGACGTGTGACCATTCCGCATCTTTCCACGGCTTTGAGCACATCTTTTCCCAATTCCGGCAGCCGCTCGTTTGGCAGAACGTGCTTTTCAAGTTCAATCAAATCAAGAATCAATCCGGTTTTCTCATTTATGATTGCCAAAGGATTGTTGATTTCATGGGCTACACCTGATGCCAAACGTCCGATGGACGCCATTTTGTTAGAATATCCTGCGTGATGGAGTGCCTTCATACGCTTTTTGTCTGCAGCATGAATTCGCCCCACAAGATATGTCGCCATACCCATGATAGACATCAATATAATCACAATACTGACAATAAGATATCCCAGCAGTTTTAACCGTGGAGTTAACCATAGTTCCTTTATTCGGTTTTTGGTCTTGGTCATTACAAGGCTTAAAGAAGAATTTGGGATATGGGCATATCCTGTCAAAAGCACTTCGCCATTTTGAACATTAGTCTCAAAAACTTTTGGGGCAGTCTCATTGATATCCAATTTAAATGGTATTTTTGACCCGGCAGCACCGAAGTAAAGGGAAGGAGTGACAAGCATGCCATCATGATCAGCAACAAAGATGTCACCTGAGCTACCTCCAGGATGATACGGGATAAGGAATTGTTCAAGGAACTGCATATCCAAATCAAGTTTAAGTTTCAACACCTCGCTTTCCTTAGGAAAGTAACATAAATACACACAAAGTTTGGATGATGTATTTCCCTTGGCTGGTTCGTATACAAGATAGCGCCTTTTATCAATTCTCTCCATGAGCAGACTGGTACCAGCTTCCGGAGATTGGCAGTTATAAATGGTTTCCACGTCATTTTTATTGTTGGTCCTTTCTTGGGTAAGAGAGACCCCAACAATGTTTTTCGAGATCGCACTGATCTCGTCTCGGATTTCTTTTATGTACTCTTTTAAATCCATGTACCGATCTTTGTCAGCTATCACCAAATGATCTACAACTGATGTCTGACGGTCTAACGCATAAATTAATGAGTCAGCTGCCGGTTCAAGAATACCTGTCATGGTATTTTTCATTTCCTCTTCCATGACACGACGAGTCAACCTGTATTCAACAATTGTGACCACGATTAAAGGCAAAAGTGCGATCAGCGACGTGAAAACAACGATAAGTTTCCACTTACGCTGAAAATCCATTGGCTGATGGGGATGCCCCCCGCCTTGCTCCGGCTTATCCCAAAAAGAGGGTTTTATTTTTTTGAGACTCTTCATCAGACTAATTTAATTTGCTGACCTTATTTTATCATGGGCTTGTTTTAGTTTCCTACTCAGTACATTGATATCAACGGGCTTTTGCACATAGTCAAATGCACCGAGCCCCAAACATTTTTCTTTATCCTGTTCAGACCCATGCCCGGTAAGGATAATCACTTCGATATCCGAATTGATCTGTTTCACCTGGGTGAGAATCTCCATTCCGTCCATACCAGGCAATTTCAGGTCAACAATCATCACTTCAGGCTCATCATGCTGGACCAATTCAAGGGCAGATGGCCCGTCATAGGCTACTACAGCACCCATCTCTCGCATCTGGAGCCGTTCCGATAAGGTTTGGACAAATTCCCTTTCATCATCTACGAGCAAGACTTTTGCCGGCATCTCAACATTGTATCGCCTATAAACCACCGATTCATGAGAACTCTCATCAACACGAACACTTACAGATGCAACTCCAGACAACTGCTCTGTAATAGATCTAAGCTCTTTTTCAAGCCGATTCAGCATAAGTACCTGCTGATCCATGCTTAAAGTAATGTCACCCCTTGAAGCTTCTACCCGAACGATATGCCCGGCACAAGCCAAAGCGACTTCCACCTCGCTAGCCAATTTAAAATCATCAACAGCTGCCCAAGATGCGTCAGACGGCTGAACAGTCTGCTCCAGCAAATTCTGTTTTATCAAAGCCGCGGCTTTTTCCGGCTCTGTCTTATCCATGGGGATAATCATGTCATAAAGACTTCGATCCCAGGGATCTTCAATCCCATACAATTTTTTGGCCCACTGTCCACGTTGATGGTCATCATTAGATATTTTTTGTTCAGCTTCATTTCCAGAAAGGCCGTGTGTTTTTTCGGCCATGTTACGTCTAAAAGAGGATTTTGCAATCAAACAAACCCTCATGCTATGATCAATTGCTTGGGGGATTAGCAGGCTTGAATATCCAGTAAAGATAAAATTATCCATGGCCATCAGATGGGCGGCCGCAAGCCGCAAGAAGGCTGTAGACCTTTCTTTTTCCTGGGTAAACCGGTCAAATACGGAAGTCCTGGACGAGAAAGCACGGGTGAGAACACCTTTATTCATCCCTGACAATTCAGATGCTTTTTGAACGATATGATCATCTGTAAGACAATCATATCCAGTACTCTCGACAATATCCTGAGCAATTTCTTTTTCCTTGCAAAAAACTCCACTAAACAAGGTTATGACAGACATGGGAACTCCTCTATTGGTTTGATGCTTCCAAATCCACCTGAAGCAACCTTCTGCATGATGCAATCAGATCTGAATACAGCGCTCCGGTTTGGTAAAGCCGATAGGTATTCAACCTTGCCACACCGTCTACCATGGCAAACAGCAGCATAGCCGTATTGTGGGCAGATGCGACTTGAATAGACCCGTCTTTAATCCCTAATGAAACACCTTGCTCAAAAAGCCCCACAAGACACTCGTAGATGGCTTCAAGAGACTCATGACATTGTTTATTGGTTTCTGCCATCTGATAAGGGAAGTGACGGTGAAGCATTAAAAACAAATCTTGCTTTTCCAGTGTAAAGGTCAAGTAAAATTCAACAGCACCTTCTACCATCTCTAACCCATTCTTATGGGCACTGTCCTGTTGATGAGCATCAAACGCCGAGATGATTGTATTCTGGGTGTTGCTGAGTATATTTATAAAAAGGTCTTCCTTATTTTTAAAGTGGTGAAAAATCGTACTTCCTGCGACTCCGGTAGCCTTTGAAAGTGCAGACATTGAGGTCTGGTCAAACCCGCTTCTTGCAAAAAGAAGTGTTGCAGTTTCCAGTATTGCATTTCGTTTTGACATATGTTACCTTTGTTTCGTCTCGACCGAATGATCGGTCGGTTTTGGTAAAACCTAATCTATACCCATAAGGATGTCAAGCCAAAGATGGAAAAAAAGATCCCGGAAAAAGCTGAACTTCTTGAGAAACTAAAGGCAGACGGATTTAATGTGCCGGATTTCATATATCTACCGGCCGAACTGTTCAAAAAAGAAAAATTCGAGGCGCTGGATCTTTTTTTGAAGCATCATCAGGAAAGTTTCAAGGTCATTGCAAGAAGCGCTCATCCGGTTGAATCACACTTCAAAGGCGGTACATTTGATTCCCTTGAAACCTATGCGGATGTTGCAGGTATTCAGTATGCCAGAAGCCGCATGATTAAATTAGCCGAGACATCAAAAATGTTATCCATTAAACGGCAGCAGCGGTTTAATAACGCACCCGAAATTGACATGGACAAAATGGGGATAATTGTCATGCCCTTTGTAGACGGTTCCAGTGTCATGGCCAAAATGATCGGTAACCATTGGGAGTTCGGATATTCAAGGGATCGGTCCCATAAGGTTCAAAGTGAACCCTACATCACCAAAACACCCCATGACCGAAACTTGATGCAATTGTCCAAAGATATACAAAAAGCCTTAGGATTCAGGTGTGAAATCGAATATATCATCTCTGCTGAAGGTGAGATCTTTGTCGTTCAAGCCAAAGATATCTCAGATATTGACATGCTTGAAAAGGAGCAGGGGCTTCGCTCCATACGGCTGGATGGCATAAGGCGGATCCGAAAAAACCGGAATTACAGGGAAAGACCGGTATATGTCATGGATAATGCCGCTTTTTATATTCATATTATCGATATGTGTGAAGAATTGGTCCACAATAAGGGCAAAAATGCCCCTGATATAAGTGATATCATCTCTTTTATTAATACCCACGAACAAGAACGCGAGGAATTTGCTCTCAGACATCAGCGGTTTGCCGTATTAGGATTCTCAATTGACCCACGTGAGCTCTATCAAATCGCTGCGCATTATTTGGATGACTTTCCAAAGCTTCAGGAACCGTTATCAAAGGCCCTGCACAACAACCTTTATAAGATCGATATTTTTATCGCAGAAGCTGATACCCTCCTTGCAAAGGATAAATTCAGGCTAAACTTATGCAGCCACGATGCATACGGCATCGACACCGTCAGATTTCCTGTTTGGTCAGCTTATTGGGACATCGAACGCCACGATGACATTGTCAGCGAATTCAAACGCCTTGGCTTTAAAACAGGAGATACCATAGGTATTGATATCGATACAGAAGCTCACCCAATTGTTTTCAGGTTGTAGTTTTGTTTTATACAAGATTGACAATGACGATTTTCAAAGGGTTTCTTAATAGCTCGATACTGCACTAGTTTGAAGCGTGCTCCCTGCCCTTTTGCTTTTTGATATTTTTTGCTTGATCCAGGCCATAAATTGATCATTCGGGCAAGGTTTGCTGAAATAGTAGCCTTGAAGTATGTCACAACCCAACTCTTTTAACCGCAAACCGGTCTGTTTGTCTTCTACCCCTTCTGCGGTCACATAAAGGCCTAAATTATGACCAATATCAATTATGGACTTTACGATTACGGCATCCCGTTCATTGGATAACATATCTAAAACAAAAGACTTATCAATCTTAATCTCACTGACCGGCAGGTCTTTTAAATATGCCATAGAGGAATAACCAGTCCCAAAATCGTCAATAGAGATCTTAATGTTCATCTCAGACAGTCGATGCAGTATTTCCATTGCAAGTTCAGGATTCTTAATCATCGAGCCCTCAGTTACTTCGAGTGTAACATACTCAGGCGGCACATCATATGAAGACAATATACCGATAATCATATTAGGAAATTCCGGATCCAGCAAAGTTGTCGGGCTCAAATTGATGGCAATGTTAATTTTAAGCTTTTGCCGATGCCATTGCTCAGCCTGACTCAATGCCTGGTTCATTACCCATATGGACAATGGTTTGATCAAACCGGTACGTTCGGCCATGGGAATAAACTCGTCTGGCGGCATGAAACCATGCTCAGGATGTTGCCAGCGGACTAAGGCCTCTGCCCCACATATACGACTGGTTTTCAAATCAACTTTTGGTTGATAGTACACCATGAGTTCATCATTCTCGATGGCCTGACGTAACTCTCCCATCATTGTAAGGCGATGGGGGTTGTGCCGGTCCAAATCACTTGAGTAAATTGTGTATTTGTTTGTATCCTGTTTAGCCGCCTCAAGGGCAACATTAGCCCGTTGCATAATGGAGTCTACTTCTTTACCATGCTCAGGGTAGAAAGCGACGCCGATACTGACCTGGATTTCAAGTGCAAGACCATCCAATGAAAATGGTTCTAAAAAAATTTTCTTTATCTTTTCAACAATCTTTTGGATATGCTCCTGCTCGGTTTTTGTATTGAGGAGCATGGCGAACTCATCACCGCCGACCCTTGCAAGAGTATCAGATTTTCTGATTCCCCCATGAAGTCTTGAGACCATCTGTTTTAATAACCTATCACCGTTAAAGTGGCCAAGGGTATCGTTTATATCTTTAAAGTCATCAATATCCAAGATTAATAAAGCAAGGGTATCTTTAGTCCGAGATGCTCCCTGTATAGCCTGATCCAACCTGTCGAGAAGCAGTACACGGTTGGGCAACTCTGTGACTGAATCATGCGTGGCCTCATGGGAGACTTTGTGTTCAAGGGCGACCGTTAAATCCCTTAAATCTGAGGTCTGGTCTGCAACCATGGTACCTGCTTCATATGCCATGATAGAACTTGTGTACTGACCCCAAAATGCGAAAATAAACGGCATCGCATTTAAAAACCAAAGAGTAACATTGGTTTTTTGTGTTTTTATGATATTTCCAAATGAGATCTCGCCATATTGAAAATAGCAAGAAAGTATTGTTGCGAATATAAGAGCAAAAACAGCAATCAGAGTACCATAAATCGCATGCTTTGTTACCCTCGACCGTAGGATTCGCACATTATTCTGCATTGTATTGCGAAGTCGTCCCATGATGCCCTGCCTTCCATTGAATATGAGATATATAGCCACACTAAGTATACATTTTACGAAACAACTGTCAACAGTGTCTTTAACGTCAATGCGAAATGAATCCTAAATCAGGTGATTTTACTATATTTGTCCCAAGTAAAAATCTAATCCGTGCAAACAAGATGACGAATATGTAATGCCCGATATCCTGCTCAAAGGCTTCAGGCTTTATTGACAGCCCGGTCCCGATTTAGTAAAAATTGCCTCCAGGGTTAGCCAGACCCTACTCTTTTTGATTGAACGAGGAGAAACACCTTGAAAATAGTAATAATCGGTGCCGGGGAAGTCGGCTATAATATCGCCAGCCGTTTAAGTCTTGAAAGTAAGGATGTGGTGGTAATAGACCAGGATGTCCGGGCTACCCGTAGAATTTCTGAAGATCTTGATGTACAGGTGGTCACAGGATCTGGAAGCAACCCTGAAACACTCAGGGACGCCGGATTGGTAGACGCAGACATGTTGCTTGCCGTAACTGACAGCGACGAAATAAACATTGTAGCCTGCTTGGTTGCCAACCAAATGTCCCCATTAACTCGAAAACTGATCCGTTTGAGAAATGAAGAATTTATTCCTTTTCATCCCAGTTTAAAAAAAGAAGCGCCGCGTATTGATACCATTATCAACCCGGAAGCAGAAGTGGTTAAAACCATTCGTAAGCTGATGACTATTCCCAATGCCCGGGATAAAGGCGAGTTTGTAAACGGTAAGGTTAAATATGTGGGTATTCGCCTGGACAAAACATCCCCTATCGCCGGTATGGAGTTTTCCCGGTTCTACGATGAGTTTGGTACACAAAGGCCGTTGATTGCTGCTATTGTCCGCGAAAACGAAGTGATAGTACCCAGAGGTAAGGATAAGCCGCAAGCCGGTGACCTGGTCTATTTTGTTTGTGATGCTCAAAAGCTTGAATCAACATTAAGTCTGCTTGGGATATCAATTAGTCCGGTTAGAAAAGTACTCATTATAGGTGGCGGACGTATCGGTTCGAAACTTGCCAAATCACTTGAAAAAGACAATATACAAGTTAAGATTATTGAGTCTGACCTGGATCGCTGTAATGAGCTATCAATGCAGACGGAAAAAGCCGTGATATTACATGGAGACGGATCAGATCAAAAATTGTTCATGGAAGAGAATATCGGCCAGATGGATGCAGTGGTATCCGTTACCAATGATGATGAAACCAATATACTGGTTTCGCTTCTTGCTAAAAACATGGGGGTAATCAACACCATTACCCGAATCGGAAAATCCAGCTATTATCCACTTCTTTCCACCATTGGCATTGAAAAAGTTGTCAGTACGCGGGTTTCTGCTGTATCTTCCATCCTCCAAGATATCCGTCAAGGAAATGTTATCTCGGACATATCTATATTTGGTGAACGCGGCGAGTTTATTGAAGCCATTGCCCTTGAAACTTCAGAAATTACCAAAGCACCGCTTAAAGATATTTCATTTCCCAAAGGTGCCCTTTTGGTTTGCATCACCCGTAAAGAAGAGATCATTATTCCAACCGGTGACAGCCATGTGCAACCCGGAGACCGGATTATTCTTTTTGCAGTGCAAGGAGCCGTAAAAAAGCTTGAAAAAATGCTTACTGTTAAACTTGGATTTTTCTGATGCGCTGGCCATTTATATTAAGAATCATTGGTATTCTTTTGTTTGTTCTCGGCCTTTCCATGTCCGTACCGCTTATTTGCAGTCTTTATTTTAAGGATGGGGCACTCACGGGACACGCCACTGCCATGGCAATTACAATGGCCATGGGCGCACTGTTAGTACTTGCCTCTATTAAGGCTAACGACCAGACCTATATCAACCAAAAAGAAGGGATTACCGTAGTTGCATTAGGTTGGTTCGGTATCGGTCTTTTTGGTGCCCTTCCCTTTTTCATGGCACCGGATTTTACAAGCTACACCGATGCTTTTTTTGAATCTGTTTCAGGATTCACGACAACCGGTTCATCCATAATGACCAATATAGAGGGTGCAGCACCAAGTATTCTACTATGGCGCAGCCTCATTCAGTGGTTGGGGGGAATGGGTATTATTGTATTGTCCCTTGCTATCCTACCCTTTTTAGGGGTTGGTGGCATACAGCTTTATAAAGCAGAAGTACCAAGCCCGTTGCCGGACAAACTAACACCCCGGTTGTCAGACTCTGCAAAAATTTTATGGGTGGTTTATGCCGGTATGACAATAGTTCTTATCGTGCTTCTATATCTTGGTGGCATGCCGTTATTTGAATCCATATGTCATGGACTTACAACCCTTCCAACAGGTGGATTTTCGCCAAAAAACGCCTCCATAGCCCATTACAATTCTGCATATTTTGACTATACCATCACTATTTTCATGCTGCTGGCCGGTATCAATTTTTCACTTCACTATCAATTGCTCCGGGGAAAGCCTCTTGCATTCTGGAAAGACTCGGAATGCCGGTTTTTCTTAAGCGTTGTTGCAGTTTTTACCCTGATTATGACCTGGAACACCTGGGGACCGGTTTATGGAAGTTTTTTGCAGGCGTTTCGCTTTGCATCCTTCCAGGTGGCATCAATCATCACTACGACAGGTTTTGCTACTTCTGATTATGAACAATTTCCAGGACTTTCCCAGGCCATAATTTTCTTTTGCATGTTCATGGGGGCCTCTGCCGGTTCCACCGGTGGCGGAATGAAATGTGCCCGCATCCTGGTTTGTGTCAAATACTTTTACAGAGAACTGTTCAAGCTGATCCATCCAAGAAGCATTAGCCACATTAAGGTTAATAACACTTTGATTTCCGAAGACCTGCTTCGGTCTATCATGGGATTTTTAGCTTTGTATATTCTTGTATTTGTTCTGGCAACAATCCTTTTAGCTGCTATGGGTGTGGATTTTATCACGGCCTTAGGGGCAACAGCCTCTTGTATCGGTAATATCGGACCGGGATTTGGAACGGTTGGGCCGGTAGAAAACTTTGCTCACCTTCCCCAGGCCGGAAAGTGGCTTTTGTCCTGGTGTATGCTGGCAGGCCGGTTAGAAATCTATACTGTAATCATTTTACTGGTACCTGAATTTTGGAAAAAATAGAGAATTATAGGGATTCTCAAAAATATATTCCTTTATAATGCGGTTAGATTAATTATCGGCGGTATCCTCAAAAGAAGGATTGCCATTTGAGCACTTAGGCTCGTTAGCTCTAAGAAAGACGGCATCAGGCGGATTTTTAAAAAAATTCGGCAGCCGCTTCTTAGAATAAACGGGCCGATTTTTGTATATGGTTTGCCCCTGTTCACCAGGGCCAATCGAAAATTCGTTTTGATAGTTGCTGTAAATACAAAAACGGCCTTTGATAATTCCAAAGGCCGTTCATATTTTTTATCAATTTCGGAAATTATTTCCGATTCTGCCTTACTCTTCTATTGTTTCGGATTCCGATACTGAAGAAATAGCCGGATGGGTGGCCAAGGCAGCCATAAACAATTGAGTATGCCGGTTCATGCGTGCCTTAAATCTTTCTACCACCCGTTCCATCACTTTATATCCTGTGGCATAATCAGATTTGAAAAGCTGTAAGAGCTGGGCAGAAGCAATGGTGATGACTTCGCTGTCCTCTGCACAAATTGCGGTATAGGTGGATGGAGAATTATCCAGTAAGGAACTTAATCCAAAAGTCTGGCCAGGTCCAAGTTCATCCAGAGTTAACGCTTTTCCTGTTGCTGCCCGGCAGTTTAAGTATATTTTCCCGGATACAAGCATATAGATCAGATGCTGGCTCTGATCCTGTCTAATAAGAATTGTCTCTTCGTCAAAGGTTTCCAACTGGGCTACTTCAACAATTTTCTCAAGGATGTTGTCTGGTAACTCATCAACAAAATTAATTTTTCTAAGGTCTTTTATACCAACCATTTGTATTTGCCTTGTTTATATCAAGCTTTAAGTTAATAGGACGGAGTCAACTGGCTGATGTCCTGGATCCCATGTCTCAGGTCCGGCCGCTCTTCCAGGGTTTTTAATATCATTTCGGACCGTTTGTCCATGGTCCGTTTGTATTGGCCGGCAACCCCTGTCATGAAATGATAGGCAAGTTCCTGGTTCTCTTTGAACAATTCCTGCAAACGCGGCCCGTAAATGGTAATCACTTCGCAAGGCTCCTGGCAAACTGCTGTATAAGAAGCGATAGAACCTTCTATAAGGGCTGAAGAACCAAAGGAACGACCGGACTGAAGGTTATCCAGGATGACATCAATATCAGGATTTAAAGCAACTTTAAGCGCAACCTGCCCCATGATCATCAGGTAAAATGTATCTATTTTATCTCCAACACTAAAAAGCTGGGTGCCGGTACCGTAAATGTTTAACTGAGCTTCCCGGCTGACTATTTCAAGCAGGTGATCGGGCACCCCGTTGAGCATATTGATACGTTTTAAGTCTTCTATTTTAACCATGAATGTTTCCTTTAGCTTAACACATAGACCAGGATAATAAATGATACGGATACTGCGGCACCAATGCCGATAGGCACTGTGCCTCCCATCATATCGTTGTAGAGGCGGTCTTTTTTGATATCCAGCCGCTTATCTTTGTACCCCTGCACCAGCCAAAGATTAACCGCACCAAACATGACCAAATGTATTATCATTTTTTGAGCAAAACCGGTCACACCTTTTACCATGGTCATCAATGCTGATTCACTCAAACGGTTCAAGGCATTCAGACCTTTGTCCAGGCCGGCATAGGCAACTCGTCCCAGCATCCGGTATGTCCAGTCCGTATCCAGGTTTCGTGAGCGCACCTCAGGTACGTAGTAACCTGACAGTATCAGCAGGGTAAAAGCAAGTGCGCCAAAGAGCAGCAGCTGAAGCTGGGTGACAACGTGGGCGCCGGTGTAGGGAACATAATCAACCGAATAGGGCAACAGGTTGTACAAGGGCTGATAGAAAACACCCAAACCCACACAAAGGGCTGCGGCAATTCCCATGGAAAGCAGCATGTTCAACGGAGGTTCCTTGGCCCGGATGCCTGCGTCATGGCCAAAAAAGGTAAAGAACGGCACTTTGATACCAGCATGGTCCACAACCCCTGTGGAGGCAAACTGGAGGACAAGCCAGATCAAAAAGATCTGCTCTTCACCGGATGCAGAGACAATCATGGACTTGGAAACAAATCCTGAGAAAAGCGGGAAAGCAGATATAGAGGCTGCCCCCACCATACAGAAGAGGCAGGTTAAGGGCATGGTTTTATACAGCCCGCCGATCTCCGTACACTTGATCTTCCCGGTCTGCTGAAGAACGGAACCTGCAGCCATAAAGAGCAAGGCCTTGTATATAATATGGCAGAATGCATGGGCAACAGCCCCGTTAATTGACAATTCCGTTCCAATACCGATCCCCACCATCATGAAACCGACCTGGTTCATAAGGCTGTATGAGAGCACCCGTCGTATATCATTTTCAAGAACTGCATAAAAAATAGGCAGGGAAACCATGATACCGCCAACGACTATGAGCAGTTCAGTTCCCGGAAATGTCCGGATAAGCAGATAAACTGCAGATTTGGTTGTAAAAGCGCTTAAGAATACTGTAGAGGTCGGGGTACCCATAGGATAAGCATCAGGCAGCCAGGCATGAAGGGGAAATGCAGCCGCGTTCAGCCCGATACCGATGAGAATGAGCCAGGAATCCAGACCATCCAGCCCAATATAATTAAAGGTAAAAGTACCAGTCTTCTGGTAATAGAGCACAATCCCGGCAAGCAGAAACAGCCCACCCACCAAATGTACCAGAATATAGCGGAAGCCTGCTTCCCTTGACTCTTTTGTCCGGGATGCGATCACCAAAAAGGTGGAGGAAACCGCCATGACTTCCCAGAACAGGTAGAGTGATATAAAGTCGCCTGCTAATACAACCCCAAGGGTAGAACCGGCATAAACCAAGCCTGCCACATGTTGGAGATTATCCTTCACCTGCAAGGCAAAAAGCACACCTAAAAAGGCCATAATGATAAAGACATAAGTGAAGACACGCGAAAGTTTGTCCACCCGCCCTAAAATCAAGTCATAGCCCCAAAACTTAACGGTCCAGAAATTACCCTCAGGCATGGACATCATCACGTAAAAAGCCACAACCGGAATAGCCAGCATATAGATCTTTTTTGCATTGCCACGCAAAAAGGGAATCAGGACTGCACCCAGAACAAGAATAAAGGCAGGGGGTAGCATATTATCGATCATAGTAATCCTCTTTGCGCATGAGTATGGTTCTTAAGAATTTGGCAACAAAAATCAGCAGCACATAGGAGATAAAGCCGTATACTGCATAAAAGCCGAAAAAGTGCTCAACAGCAAAGTAACCGTGCATTTCCACGAAAAACTCCGCCACAAGAACCACCACCAGGGCCACAAAAAACCCTTTGCGCAGCTTTTTGACATTTTCAGGGTTGTCAAATATGGTCAATTCTTTTTTCATTCTCTATTCCTTAATGCCCTGCAACGTGGGCACCTCCGTTAGCAAAGATATAGATAAAGTAAATTACCGCTACAACAATGATGATATGAAACGCTGTTCTGAATCCCGGTACCTCATCATGATCCAGGATTTCGTACTCTTCATTGTTGAATTTTTTCTTTTTCAAACCACTCATAAAAGATATCTCCTTTAGATCCCCAGGCCCAGTTTAATAAGGTCCACAAACATGCCGGGGAAGAAAAACAGAATAATTGACCCGATGGCTGTAATTGTCAGTGGTACAACACAGCACCAATTGGCCTCTTTGATACCAGGTTCGTTATCTTCTTCTACCTCTGAGGTTCCGAAAAACCCCTGATAGACAATTGGCAGAAAATAAAACGCATTGAGAAAGGAAGATAGCAACAATACCACCATAAAAATGCTATACCCGGATTCAAGGGTTCCCAGTATCAGGTTCCACTTGGAGTAGAATCCACCAGACGGCGGAAGCCCTATAACCCCGAGGGAGCCAATAAAAAAGGCGGCAAATGTAATGGGCATCTTTTTGCCCAACCCTTTCATCTGGCTGATGTATTTTTTCCCGGTTGCCACATAAATGGCACCAGCGCAGAAAAACAATGTGATTTTACCAAACGCATGCATCAGGATGTGGATGACTCCGCCAACAAGACCTGTCGGAGACAACAGCGCCACACCAAATACGATATACGACAGCTGAGCAATTGTTGAGAAAGCCAGCCGTCGTTTCAACTCATCCTGGGAAAGGGCGATTAAAGAACCCACAAGAATTGTAAACGAGGCAATGGTCATGATCACCACACCCAGATCAAATGAGGATAAAAGATCCACACCAAAAATCCCGGTGATCACCCGTACGATTGAAAATACACCAACCTTTACAACGGCAACCGCATGAAGCAGTGCTGATACCGGTGTCGGAGCGACCATGGCTGCGGGCAGCCAGGAGTGAAACGGCATGATGCCAGCCTTGGCAAAGCCGAACACAAACATGAGTAAAAGCACGGTTGCAGCAGGTTTTGACAATTGGCCGGTAAAAATACCTGCAGCAGAAAACTCAAGGGTACCGGTAACAAAATAACAGTAAATCATGGCCGGTAGAACCAGGCCAATTGAGGTTCCTAATATAAAGCTTAAATACCTGCGACCTGAAATCCTGGACTTGGCATCCTCGTGATGGGCAACCAAGGGATAAGTCGCCAGGGACAAGATTTCATAAAAAAGGTAAAGGGTAAGTAGGTTTGCGGAAAAAGCCGCACCGATAGTGGCTGAAATAGCCAGAGCAAAAAATGAGACAAACCTTGTCTGCCCATGCTCGTTCAGTCCCCGCATGTACCCGATAGAGTAAATAGAGGTCACCAGATAAAGTGAAGAGGCAATCAGGGCAAAGAGCATGCCTAAGCCGTCCACTCGCAGAGCAATTGTCGCACCTGGGGCAATTTCAAAAAGGGTCAGGCCTATCTGTTTCCCAGACAAGACCAACGGCAGCATGGATACCACCAGCAGGAACTTGATGGTTCCGCCTATAAAGATCCAAGATTCCCTGACATTGGGCTTCTGGGACGATGAAACCAGGATGGGGATGACCAGCAGTGGAACCAGCACTGCAACTAGCGGTTTGATTGAGGGTATGAGTTCCATGTATTAAAGCTTCCTATTAACCTAAGCGTTTAAACTGATTTCAGGATCGGGGTGATCAAGGTATCCACAATGGTGCCGGCATAAAGCCCAGCCACTATGAGTGAAATGGAGACAAGTCCAAGAACAACCAATGAAGACACAGGCGCCTCTTCCATGGCAACAGCTGGTGCATGATGCTCCCCGTGGTCATCTCCATGGCCGTGTCCCTCTGACATGGGTTCGAAAAAGCAAATTTCAAACACCTTGAAAAAGAGGATGGCACACAAAAGACTTGAAATAATAAGAGCTGCGGCAAAATGATAGGCACCTGCCTCAAAGGCTCCCAATACCAGGTACCATTTTGAAAAGAATCCGCACGTCGGGGGTACGCCAACAATGGAAAAAGCGGCAAGTACAAACCCGGCCATGGTCCACGGCATCTTGGCAAACAATCCTTGAATATCCGTATAATCTACGGTTTCAAGCTTGTAGACCATATTTCCAACTGCCAGGAACAATGCAAACGTCATAATGGCGTCATTGAGGATGTGCAGTATGGCCCCTGTCATGCCCATCTGGTTGCCCAGCCAGGCGCCGCCCACCATATAGCCGATTTCACAGACAATGATGTAGGTAAGCATTTTCTTCAAATTTTTCTGGTACAATGCCATTGCACCACCGGCGAGAATGGCAATGGTTCCAAGCCAAACTACAAATTCAGACAGATTCAATGTCTCAAAGATATAATCCAGACCAAATACAGTGAGCATGAGACGAACCATGACATAGACCATTACTTTTGTCATCAGCGGTGCCACAACCCGGGCAAAGCCAACAGGCGCACTTGAGTAGGCATTTGGCAGCCAGACATGCAGCGGAAACAGGGCCATTTTAATAAATACGCCCAAAATACAAAGAATAAAAGCCACTAAAATTGCAGAAGAGTCTGACATGGTCTTCATAATGGAAGCTGCATCCACCATGTTTAAGGTACCGGTCTTAATATAAATGTAGCCCACACCAAGAAGGTAAAAAGAGGCGCCGATAACACCGATGAAAATATAATTCAAACTGGCAACAGCACTTCTGTCCTTATCACCCAGTGCAATAAGCGTATAAGAACTCAGCGAGGTAATCTCGATGAGAACATAGAGGTTAAACAAGTCGCCTGTGGCAGTCAGGCCCAAAAGCCCCACCACGAAAAGCAGGTACATGACATAAAAAGAAGGAGCGCGGTCCGGTGTCTCCTTTGCTATATTCTGATAGCTTGCAACAAGGTTAAGCAACGCTATGGAGGCGACCAAAAGTAGAACCATAGCATTGAGTGCATCAATGCGGAACTCGATTCCCATGGGTGGCGCCCACCCGGCCATGCGATACTGAATGGTACCCACAGACAAAACATCAGTGAGTACAACAGCAGCACTTGCTGCGGAAATACCCATGGCAATCAGGGTAATGGCATAGGTAATCCGGGATTCAACCCAGGCGGCGATTCCCGCAAAAAAAGCCCCCACAAGCGGGGCCAGAACGATGAGTGCTGGATAACTATTCATAATCTATTTTTCCGATAAGCGCATTCTGAGTTCATCTTCTTCCAGGGTCTGATACCGCTGGTATATTTTTACACACAGGGCCATGGCCACACCAAATGTTGCTACAGATACAACAATGGCTGTCAGCATCAGTACGTGGGGCAGCGGATTAATGTAATGGGCTGCCTGGATAGCTGCGTCATGGGCACCATGTCCGTGGTCACCCTGGATAATGGGAATCGTTGCATTGTGCTTGTACCCAATTGAAACGTAGAAAAGGATAATAGCTGTTTGAAAGATGCTCATCCCCACTACTTTTTTGATCAGGTTATTCTTTGCAATCATGGCATATAAGCCGATCATCATAAGGATGACATATAACCAATAGTTATATTTGGCTGCGATCAGTTGTAAGAACTCCATAATATTATAACCCTTCGTCGTGTCTACCTTCGGAGACGATATTGATATAAATAATGACCATAACAGCGGTAACAGCTATGCCGACACCAATTTCCACGCCCAGCATACCCAGGGCCCGGATATGATGCTCACCAAAAATGGGAGATAATTTGCTGTAATCAAGGAAGTTGCCGCCCATGACCATACAAAGCAAACCAATACCGATATAAACAAGAACACCAACAGCAGAAAAGATCGCTAAGAACTTTTCTGATATCCTTTTAATAAGGGTTTTCAAATTGGTTGCAACACCGATCATGATCAGACTGGCACCGAAGATAACCCCTCCCTGGAATCCGCCCCCTGGTGAAAAATCCCCATGGGCCACAACATAGAGGGCATAAATCTGAATAAACGGAATCAAAATGCGGCAGACCGTCCGTATAATGGTATCCGAAGGCACCCAGTCCTTGTCCATATCTTCAAACTCACGCCCGACTGGCAACTCCTTGGCACTGTCCTTGACATGAAGAACAACGCCGGTCGGCACATGACGGTAGTAATGCTCTTTTTTAGGACGGAAATCACGGAGCAGTAGAAAGCAAGCAAGCCCGGCGCAAAAAACTACGGCCGTTTCAAACATGGTATCATAGCCCCTGTAGTCAGCCAGGACAGCAGTCACCAGGTTAGGCACTTCTGTTTCAGCAATAGCCTGTTCAATATAGTGATTGGACAAATGGCTGGATGCAGGTGAATTGGGATCACCCCAGCCGGGAAGTTCTCCGGTTCCGTATAACAGCAATCCGCCGGTAAGGCAGACAATAATAAGTGCGATTATTCTCAATCTTTGGTCCTCCTGCTTGTTCTAAATACCGCGGCGACAAAGAAAACCGTACTTACCCCAGCACCAACAGCCGCTTCGGTAAACGCCACATCCACTGCACCCATGACAGCCCATAAAAGGCACATCATAAAGGAGTACGCGCCAAAAAGGATCGCGGTAGCTAAAAGGTCCCGGACACTGATGGCTGCAATGGCAATAAAAATGACAAATGTGAGTACAATCAGATCAATGGGCCAATACATCTTTATTCCTTTTCCTCTGCCTTGAGGTTCATTTCCTTGGCACCGTTTCTTTTGGTCCAGGGCCGCAACCCGGCGCGCATACCCGCATCAACAATGGAGTGGGTGGCTGTGGGGCTTGACATGAACACAAAGAAAACAATGAGCAGCATTTTAATGGACACCAAAACACTTGCCAGGGAGAAATGGTGAAGGTTAAAAAACACCAATCCGATAACCATGGCCATTATGCCTAACGTATCCAGCTTTCCGGCCGGATGAAGCCTGGAATAAAAATCCGGCATCCGGATTATTCCGACTGCTCCGCCTAAGAAGAAGAGCAATCCCATGACCATGAAGAAAATTGAAATACCGTTTAACAGCAATCCCATAATCAGTTCATCCCTTTCCTATTCAGTAAAAGATTCTTCATACAGCCCTTTACGCTTGTGGAAGTAACGGGATGCAACCAAAACAGCAACAAAGTTCAAAAAGGCATATGCCAGGGCAATATCCACAAACATGTCTACCCGCTCATATAAAAAACCGATGAGCAAAAGTAGAACAACTGTTTTGGAACCAATGGCATTTACACCGATAAGCCGGTCTAATACAGTGGGACCGAACAAGCAGCGAACCATGGATACGAGCATAAGCAGGCACAGGCCGATAGCAATACATAAAAAAAATGTATTCATTAGTTTTCTTCTCCATAAATATCTGCCGTTTTTTCCAGCATAGCCCCTGGCAGGGCATCAGCGGACGGCTTATCAATGGCATGGACCCTGAACATTCCTTCTCTTACGGCATTTACTGTAATGGTACCGGGTGTCAGAGTAATGGAATTGGCCAGGGTTGTAATGGCAAGGTCAGATTTTAAATCTGTTTTAAACGTCACAATATGGGGATCAATCAGTTCCTTCATCCTGGGATGAAACACGATATAGAGCAGGTGGAAGTTGGCTTTTATGATCTCCCAGATGAGCCATGGGATATATGTGGTGAACTTTATAAAAATCCGTATATGGCCCGTGGTCACCGAAGGAAAGAGCAGATCATTGAAAAACCAGGCTACAAGAAGGCTGGAAACTATCCCTAAGCTGATGAGCAGGCCTGAAAAATTCCCCGACAGGACCACCCAGGTGATAAACATGAGGATAAAGGTTATTAAAAACGAAGCAAATGAAAATCCATCTTTTTTTTCATCGCTCTGTACAGGGCTACCGTTACCAGTATTAGGCTGAGTCAAAACAGGTCTCCTTATTCAAAATCATGTAAATACAAAGGCCGAAGGAAAAGGCTATTTTTCGACGCCGTAGATTCCTCTGAACTTATCATACAGTTTTGATAAGGTTCCCTTCTTTTGTGGTGCCTCTGATTCTTCTACAGAATCCGGGGTACGCCCTTCCCGTTCCAGCCGATGGGCATAGGCTGCGTTTATCGTATCGATCAGCGTGTCCATGTCAACAGGCTTTGACAGGAACTTAAAGGCATTGTACTTACCGCTTTCCAAAGCATTTTCAACACTGCCATGTCCGGTAAGAACGATACAGGGAAGAAACGGTTGCAGATCTTTTAGGCGCTTTTGAACCTCAATTCCGTCAATACCAGGCATCTGAAGATCCACAACTGCCACGTCAAAATCTTCCTTTGCCGCAGCTTCAACACCTTCTTCTCCTGAAAATGTTGTTTTTACTGTAAATCCGTCCAATACCAGGCGCTTGGCCAAGTATTTTAAAAAAGTCTGTTCATCGTCTATGAATAGGAGTTTCATAATAACCTTTTACACAAAAAAAAGTGTTTTTTTTCGTCAAATTCTTCTAACTTTTTTCTAACCATAAAGTTTAACTAATTATCAAAACAAAAAAAGTGAGTCAAGCTGTTTCTTTCCATCAGCACACCTCTTTAATATGGGCTCACATAACTTTATAACCCCTTGAAATAGATTGTCTTTCAAAAGAAAAGCGCCTTGCGGCGCTTTGTTTTATTCTTATGTCACCCTACCGGGAAAAGCAGGCAGGGATAAATGGATTTATCCGCAATATTTCTTGAAATAGACCCCATCCAACGCTCAAGAATTGCATTTCGTTCACTGGTTCCCAATATAACCATGGACGCCTGGTATTCCTTGGCTGCTTTAAGAATTTCTTTTTCCGGGTCTCCTACATACACATGGGGTCGTGCATCAATACCCGCCTCCTCAAATTCATCACACAAATCATCCAGGCGTTTGCGCTCGAACTTTCTTACCTTTTGCACCTCATGGGTGTCTGAACTCTTTAAATCCTTCTCACTGACCACATGCATCACATGCAGCTGTCCGATAACCTTTGAAAGACTTTTAAGGGACGCTTGAGCAGCCTCACTGCTGGTGGACCAGGACGTGGCAAACAAAGGTCGCTTAAAAATCCGCTCCGGTACCATCTTGTCTTCTATCATGTGCTTGAAAACAAGAATGGGCACTTTTACCCGCCGGGTCAGTTCGGTGATATCCGAACGGGAATAAAGCTGTTCCAAAGGTCCCTTATGGGATCTGCCGATGACAACCAGATCCGGTGATTCTTTCTCGATTACTTTAAGGATTTCCGGCATCAGGCTTGACACCTCAATGTAGGCACCAACCTCCATGCCCAGTTCAAACAAGTTTTCTGCCCAGTCAATGAACCTAATATTGGCAGTTTCCTTGAGTTTGACTTCTTCTTCTTTTAAATATCCGCTGCCCCGCTTCATGGCCACCTTGTCCCGCTCGATCACATTGAGAAATACCACATGCTCAAGGGCAGCCTTTCTTAGGCTGAGCAAAGAGCTCAATGCGTCGTAACAGAGGTCCTCAAATTTGGTGACAAAAAGCAGTTTCTTTATTTCCATATTTGCTCCTAATCCATTTGTATTCAAAGGCGATGTCCCGTTATCCGATTTTCGTTTCAATTGCCTTTGCCAGGTCCTCAGGCTCCACTGGTTTTTCCAGATAAATATCCGGCTTGGGAACTTCCCCGTTAAACTCTTCCAGGGCTTTTTGAGATTTTAAAAAAGACCTTAAGGCAATGCCGGTGAACATGATCACGGGAAGATCTTTCAAGGAGTCATCTGTCTTTAAATGACGATAAAGCCGGATACCGCTCCCCCTGGGCATCAACACATCAAGGACCACCAGATCAGGACGTTCCGCCTGAATTTTCTCAAGTCCTTCAACACCGTCATGGGCCACCAGAGGCGTGTATCCGCTTTCCTCCAGCACTGTGACCACAAATGATCTAACATCAGGATCATCATCTACCACAAGTACCTTTTTGCTCATTATTTATCCTCCTTGGCCGGTTTCTCGTTTTTAGCTGCAACGGGTTCAAATGGAAGTCGAATGGCGAAACAAGTGCCTTTTCCCAACTGACTTTGTATATCAATACGTCCTTTATGTTCTTCAATCAATTTTGCAGTAACAAGCAGCCCTAAACCTGTGCCCTTTCCACCTTTGGTACTGAACATAGGATTAAACAACTGAGATTGTGTCTCTTCATCCATACCACAGCCATTATCCTCTACTTTTAGGCAAAGGGTATTTTCCGGTTCGATAACACTGGACACTCTGATCAGGAAAGCTTTGGTTGTATCTTCATCTTCAAGACAGGCATCCATGGCATTGCTCACAAGGTTAAGCAAAGACCTGTGAATCGTTCTGGGATCGACAACAACTTCGCTTATCCCGGTATCAATATCAGCCTGTATCTCTATATTCTTAGATTCTGCCGTATCTGCAACCAGGGCCACCACATCTGTGACAATTTCATTCGGAGAACACGGAATTCGTTCAGGTTCCCTTTCCTTTGAATAGGTCAAAAGATCCTGGGTCAGGTCGGAAACACGACTGATATTCTTTTTTATGGTTTCCCACCCGGTTTTCAGTTTCTCTGTATTATTTTTTTTCATCCCCACATCAACCACGTAGGATCCACCCTTAAGTCCGATGAGGATGTTTTTCACATAATGTGCTAGACCGCTGACTGTCTGGCCTACAGCAGCCAACCGTTCCGACTGAACCAACTCTTTTTCCAGTCGCTTGATCTCGGTCAGATCCTGGAAAAAATTGACAACACCCATGAACTCCCCGTCCTCATACAAGGCATTGGTAGCATACCGGACAGGGAATTGATTCCCGTCTTTAACGGTTAAAGCCATCTCTTTCCATGGCATCTCCTTGATGGATGTATCCTTACACGCTTCCGACTTGAATAAATCGGCAATATCAGAGGGGTATAGATCATCTATGGTCATCTTATTTAGAACATTTCCTGGCGGTTCCCCAAATATCCGGGCAGCCTCGGGATTGTAAACGACTATTTTCCAGTCATGGTCAAAGGCAACAATGGCATCGTTTGAAGAATGGATGAGCAGTCTTTGAAAATCGGATTTCCTTCTGATTTCTTCTGTGGCCTCGGCCACCTTCAATTCAAGATTTTTAGTATATCCTTCCAACTGTTCCCGGATATGAATCTTGGCTTTGGCCCGCTCCAGGGCAATGGCAAGGGCTTCATCCCTTACAGGTTTGTTTATAAAATCACTTGCACCGTATTGCAGGGCTGTAATAGTAGAATCAATATCTCCATGGCCCGTAACAATAATGACTTCCTTGTCCGCATCAATTTTCTTTATTTGCTTAAGAAGTTCCAGCCCGTCCATGACCGGCATTTTGATATCGGTGACAACAATGTCCGGAGACTCAGCTTCCATTACTTTAAGCGCTTCTTCTCCGTTCCCGGCAGTCACGCATTCATATCCGTCACTGCGCAGGGACATGGACAGGAGCCTGACAATGATCTCTTCATCATCTACTATGAGAATTTTGTTGATCGACATCGACCTTTCCTTGCTCCTTAGTCTGTTGCTGGAAATGCAATTATAAACTCAGCGCCTTCTCCCTCAACGCTGTCTATGTCTATGGTACCTGCATAATCTTTGATGATACCAAAACTGATGCTTGTACCAAGCCCCGTACCCTTGCCGGTTTCCTTGGTGGTAAAAAACGGCTCAAATATTTTCTGTTTTACAGCATCACTCATGCCTACACCTGTGTCTGATACCCGCGCCACAACGTTACCGCCTTCAACACCGGTTTTGATAGTAAGTACTTTATCAACGGACCCTTCGGTTTTTTCTGCCTTTTCATCCATGGCATCAATGGCGTTGGTCACAAGGTTAATAAATACTTGCTCCAGGCGGTTGTGTTCAGCCCGTATATCAGGCAGTTCTTCTGACAGTTCCAGGTTCACTTTTACGGAATGGACCGTAAGCTGATGGCCGAGTACCTTGAACACATCATTAATCGGATCGTTGAGGTTGAGTTTTTTCAAATCCCGTTCCGACTGCCGGGCAAAGTCCCTTACATGTTTAATTACCCCTGCAGCCCTGGCCACGTTGTCAATAATATCATTGGCCATGAGGGCCAACTCTTCATCGGGAATGGACACGCCCTTTTTAATCATTTTAAGCATCAGGTCGGCGCATATTTGTATGACGTTCAAAGGCTGGTTAATTTCGTGGGCCATACCGGCAGCCATGGTTCCCAAGGTTGCAAGTTTTCCTGCCTGGATGAGCTGGGTTTCCTTTTCAACGCTTTCGGTAATATCTGTGGATGAGGCAATGAGTACATCCCTATTACTATAGGTAGTGTTCACCACCTTGGTATTTACGAAAAATCGTTCCCCTGATTTTTTAAGATGGCGTTTCTTGGCAAACAGGATGGTTTGTCCCCTGCCAAGGCTTTTAAGGCCCATCTCAACCGTTTCATCATCCCGGTCACACAGATCAAGAAAAACCCTGCCCAGCAAATCTGTTTTTGAGTAGCCGTAGTCCTCTTCTACACGATGATTGATATCCAAAATCTCCAAGGTCTGACTATCAATAATAAAGATGGGATTGGGGTTGTTGTTGAACAGTGAACGATATTTTTCCTCACTCTTTTTGTACTTTTCATGGAGTTTGGATAGCTCTTGGTCCTGGAGCGCAATCTCTTGTTGTGCTGCCTTATCCTCACTTTGGTCCTTCAAGGTTTCTATGGCTCCGATAATTCTTCCGTCCGGAGATTTGATGGGGGCTGCCGTAAAGAATATCCCCTTGCCCCGCTCACCGATATGGGGGAAAAACTCTTCGGCTTCCAGGGCTTCTTTTACAATCTTTGATCTACGCCAGGATGTACCGTAGTATTTATTTATCTCTTCCTCATCAAGGCCTTCCACAACAATATCAGCAAGAGTCGGACGTTTTGCAGACCTGAAAGGCACCCACTGCCGGTCTGTTCCGACAAGCTCATAGGCATTATGACCGGTGAGTTCTTCACAGGCCCGGTTCCAGTGGGTTAAGATATGTTCATTGTTGATGATAAAAGTGGGAATCATGCTGCCCTGGATCACTTGGGTCAGCTCTTTTTCCATTTCTAACAACTCTTCACGCTCAGTCTTAAGAAATGCGGTTTTCTTATCTGCGATTTCATTTATATGGCCTGAAAACGTATCAAACAGACAGACCAGGTCATCACGGCACACATCCGTATCTGAAAGCTTCTCCCTTACCATAATCTTTTCAGATTCAGTCCTAAGAAAACTGATAAAGGATAAAGCCCGGTATTCATCCACCTCAAGGAGTTCTACCTTTTGCTTCTCCAACGCCTTTAGAACCGGTGCCAGGCGTTCGTCATTTTTCAATTTCAATACCAGATCAAGGCCGTCAATATCTAAAAGGTCTTCATAGTTTGTGGTTGTAGGAATTCCGGTATCTTTCGCGCATTTGATGCCTTGATTCTGGACCAATGGGTCTGCAACCAGAAGAACACGGCATTCAAGAGACGCCAACGCCGGGTCCGCGAGGAGACTTAGAATCTCACAGCAGGGGTCATTCCCGCCTATGATGCCTATTTTACGTTGGTTCAGATCAAGGTTCATGATCTCTCCTTTCGATTAATATAAGCCTTTATTAGCAGTATATTAAAAGAATATCACAGTGACAACCACAAAGGTCGGGATGAGAAAGACCACGGAATACTTTAGGATGTACCCGAAAAAGCTAGGCATATCTACCCCTGCTTCCGTGGCAATGGATCTCACCATAAAATTAGGCGCATTACCGATATAAGAACAGGCCCCAAAGAAAACCGCACCCGCAGAGACGGCTTTTAAATAAATGGCATTTTCGGTCATGAGCAATGGAACGGACTGACTTTCAGTCATCCCGGCATAGAAGCTTCCCAAGGCTGTATTAAAAAATGTCAGATAAGTTGGTGCATTGTCTAAGAACGCCGACAAAATTCCCGTGACCCAAAAGTAATGCCAGGGTTCTTGAACCGCGTTAATTAAAAATGCAAATGCCCCATTTGGCCCTGCTTTAAGTAATAACAGACAGGGTATCATGGTAATAAAAATACCGATGAACAGATAAGCCACTTCTACAATTGGAAACCAGGTAAACTCATTTTCTTCTCTTAAAGGACGCGGGGTAACCCAAAGAGACGCGGCTCCCAACAGGATCAGTAAGCCGTCCCTTAACCAGTCTTGTGCAGCCCGGTGTACACCAAAAGTATTGATTTCACCAAGATCCACTATACCGCTCATGAGTACGGCAGCCACAACACCGCCAAGAAAAAGAAAGTTATAGGTTCCCACAAGCCTCAACGGTGCTTTTTCACCGTCATCCGGCGGTGGTCCTCCGCCTTCTTTTTTATAGTAGAAGGAATCCAAACAAAAATAGATCACAATAAGCACCCCGGAAGTAAACAACATATGGGGCATGATTTTAAAGGTCCAAAAAAAGCTGACGCCATGAAGAAACCCTAAGAATAAAGGCGGATCACCCAAAGGGGTTAAAGCGCCACCGACATTGGCCACCAGGAAGATGAAAAAGACCACCATATATGTTTTATTCTTCCGGTGGGCATTGGCCCGTATAAAGGGGCGAATCATTAGCATGGCCGCACCGGTTGTTCCCATCCATGAAGCCAGTAAGGTACCGATAATAATTATTACGGTATTTACCGCAGGCGTTCCCCGCAATGTTCCCCGAAGCAGGATACCGCCGGATACTGTAAAAAGCGCCCATAAAAGAATGATAAACGGAACATAATCTGCCAGTATGATATGAAGAATCTCATAAACAGCCACCCCTTTGTAAACCACAATAAAAGGAATAGCCAGGGTGGCGGCCCAAAATGCGGAAATTTTCCCGAAATGGTGGTGCCAGAAAGTGCCAGCAACCAGGGGTAAAAGCGCAATGGACAATAACATGCAGGCAAAAGGGATACACGAGTATAGAGGCAGGGTCTCTCCTAAGTTGGCATGGCCGTGTCCATGTGAGCCGTGAGAATCGGCATGTGCACCATCATTGCCGTGTTCGTCAACCTTCCCTGTTTCATGATCTTGCAGAGCGACCTCGTGGGTGGAGTGGGCATTGTCCTGGTTATTTGCACCGAGGGCCAGCCCCGGAGGAAAAACAAATATGGAAATGAAGAAAGTGACAAAAGAGATGATAACCGCGTGTTGATTCAACTTCATAATCCAATCCCCCTAGGTAATGCGGATCTGCTCAGTTCTCAGCCACAAGTGATTTTCCAGCCAGATGCTCTTGGGGCGTTCATTGGGAAAATCTGTGGCAAATTCTGAATCAGGCTATAACCGAACGGTAACGGACACGTGCTCTACAAGCGTTTGTACATTTCCCTAATAAATATCTAAATAAAAGTCAAGGCGAAACCTATGCACCATTATTCCCTAACACGTAGAAAAATAACAGACGACGTCCTAAATCTCAGGCAAACGTTTTATCCATTCTAAAGGGTTTTAAGAGTGATTGAAAAGACTTTTTTTGAAAAAGGGACCATTATCTTTGAATCAATTTAATCCAATGAGTCTTCTTCTTTCCCACTGTATTGAGGATAGTCTAATTCCGAGAGCAATTTATTCAAATTCTCCCGTGTATAGGTAGTCATTTCACTAAACCAGAGAGCGATTCCTCCGCTCTCAGTCCTGACTACCCTGCCGTCAAGCTTGAATGGCCGTTTCTGACCTGGCAATGAAAAAACAACCTTGGCAGCTTTACCTATTTGGGTTTTGACAGGGGTTTTGACATAGACACCGGCTGCACTCATATCCTTGGTATCAGATCGGATAATTTTATCATCAATCATGATATCGATCTCTATACGTTTCCGGATCCTTGGATACGTTCTTGGTTGATTGATTGAACGGATGTAATGCAACACCTCTTTTTTCTGGTCTAAACTCAAACTGCCAGTTTCTTTTATGATAGCTTCCAGGACAGCTTTTTCTTCATTGTTTGAATCGACCACTTTTTACTCCTTTTTGATAATTATGACTGTCTAATTACCAAATCTTTCTTATCTTTATCAAGAATCTTTCTGACTTTTGCTGTCAACTCTTTTCCTGAAAAGGGTTTTGATATGAAATTAACCCCTTTGTCTAATACACCGCGATGCGCGATGATGTTCGCAGTATAGCCTGACATAAACAAAGTTTCAATACCCGGGCTTATCTTAGGAAGCGCGTCAGCAAGTTCACGACCACTCATTTCAGGCATCACCACATCTGTGAGCAACAGATGGATACGGCCGGTCTCTTCCCGGGCAATAGACAGAGCACTTACCGGTGTATTTGATGCTATAACCCTGTAGCCAGCTTTTGTAAGAACAGTCTTGGCCAAATCAAGGATATCCTTGTCATCTTCAACAATCAGGATGGTTTCACCTGTCGCCCGGACTTTTTCATTCTCATTCTCATCTGATTTCTCGGCATAGTCCAGGGTCCCTTTATAGCGTTTCAAATATACTTTTATACTGGTTCCCTCTCCGGGTTCACTATATGCATTTACAAACCCGTTATTCTGTTTAACAATCCCATATATTGTAGACAGACCAAGACCTGTACCCTGCCCAATTTCTTTGGTTGTGAAAAATGGTTCAAACACGTTTTCAAGAATTTCTTGCGTCATTCCCGTACCATCGTCGCTGACGGCAAGCATAGAATAATCACCCGGTTTAAATCCTGAGTGCTGATTGCAATATGCATGGTCAAAGGAAACATTTCTGGTTTCAATAGTGATTTTACCAGAGCCGCAAATGGCATCTCTTGAATTGATACATAGATTGACAAGAATCTGATCCACCTGGGCAGGATCTATTTTCACAAGCCAGATATTTTGTCCCGGATTCCACACCAAATCGATGTCCTCTCCGATCAACCGCTCTAAAATGTTTAGTATATTTTTAACTGCCTGGTTCAATTCGATAACTTTGGGATCAATAGTCTGTTTCCGTGCGAATGCAAGCAATTGCCGGGTAATATCCGTTGCCCGCTGTGCTGCAGAAATGACTTTTTCAAGGGTTTGATGCAACGGGTCATCAGAATTAACCTGATCCATAGCCAATTCGGTATATCCGATAATAATTCCTGAAATATTGTTGTAATCATGTGCAACCCCACCTGCCAATCGACCTATGGATTCCATTTTCTGGGCCTGAATGAGCTGGTCTTCCAATCTTGCCAAGTCCTCTTGGGCCTGCTTTTGAACCGTAATATCCTGGAGAACACCTCTTGAAATCATGAGGTTACCATCATCAAAATAATGGTCTGCAGCGCCGCGTACTTCAAGGACCTCACCATCTGTTCTAACTAATCTGAACTCGGCCGCCATGCTACTACGGTCTTTTTTGGATTGCCTGACTAAGTCGCTGATTTTTTGTCTATCTTTTTCATGTATGTGGGCCCAAAAGGTTTCATCGGTCTTGAGGACCTGATCCGGTGATTCTCCCAATAATGCAAGGAAGCCTTTTGACCAAAAATGTTCGCCTGTCTGTCAATTTTTTTCAAAATACCCAAGCCGGGCAATGACTTCTGCCGTCTCAAGCGAGGCAAGGCTCTTTTGAAGGCTTTTTTCCTCTTTTTCAAGCTTGGCCACCAGCTCTTTTCCGCGGACAAGAGATCGGGCAAGCTCTTTATTGGATAAATGAAGGTCCCGGGTCCGGTCAGCCACCATCTGCTCCAGCCGAACATTGACATTCTTTGTTTTTCGCTCAGCCTGCCTTAGCAGCTCATTGAGCATATAATCCCTTCGGGATAACAATTCCATTGCGTAACATACCATCATGCCCAGAAAATTTACCCCGAACATATAAAAAAATTCATTGAGAACCAGTTTGCCCGGCAAGTCAAAAAAAAGAACCGTGCCAGCAGTATAAATCATCACAATCAAATTTCCTGCTGCCAAAGCGTATAAAAAGGTCAACCTGATAAATGCATAACAAAAGAAGAGGCAAAATATGATACCGACAAAATTATGGACTGGATATTCCGGGCCTGAAGCAATTGTGACGATAGTAAAACCGATCCCTGTGATCAGAACATACCCCGCAAAAATCTGCTGCCAGTGTTTGGAATAAAAGTCCAGGGCCACAAAAGAAGACACAAACCCTCCTATAAAGACAAGGACCACAACGGAGAGTACCCACTGCCAGGCAAAAAGGTGAGTAGGATCAAATATGACTGCATCCCAAAGTCCCACAAGCAAATAAAAAAAGACGGCAATGATATGGCAGGCTCGCCCAAGCTGAAGATTGTTTTCAAAATAAGAAGTGCGAAATTCTTTTTCCAGGCTGTCCTTTTTAAATGCCAAGGTAAGGGGATGGATTGAAAAATCAAACCCGGATGCGTCCTTGTAACGGCTGAACTGGCTGTACAATATGCCTCCTTGGGACCTTGATACCCTCCTGGTTCTTACTGTACCTCCACCCGACGAAATGGTGTTGCCTGTAAATTTGCAAATACTGCTAAAAGGACCATACAAAAGAATCAGATGAATGGCAAAGCATTAATCAGCCTTAAGATACATGATCTTGCTGCAAAAAAAAACTTATGATATAGGAAGTTTCATACAATATTGATTAAATCTTACCGGTTTACCGGTTTTCGCGAAAGTATAAATTGATTCAAACTATAAGACTGTCAACAACCTGTGCCCAAGAGGACTAACAAAACATGACGATTTTTTCAAAAATCTCACTGAAATGGCTTCTCATTGGCGGATTTCTAATTTGTGCGCTATTAACCGGTCTTTCAGGGGGAACCGGCATTCTATCACTAAGCCAGATTGAAACAGCCATGCTCAAGACGGCCAATACGGTCACCTTAAATGTAGAGAATCAAAATAACAGTATCCAACAGTTGATTCCACTCCGCCGTTTGATATCTAAAATCCTTGTTTCAAACTCACAGGATAAATTGGTTGATGCAGCTTCGGGGTTGAACAACAGTAACCTGAATATCAAGCAGGTTCCCCAAAAAATCCTTGATATTTACAAAGTGACACATGAGCTCAAAACCGCAAAAGAAAAGCAACTTGCTGCAAGCGGCAAACTCAAGGAACTGATGGAGCAAAACCGTGCAATTCTCGAAGAAATAAACCAGTTGACAGTTGAGTGTTCCAACACTTCCATAGAGGAGTCAATTGGCACCATTGAAAATGAAACCGAATCCATTAAGAAAGGTTTCGGCACACTTCTGATGAATGAACAGAGTGAAGAAACAACAGGTAAAAGCCTCGATAGAATTTTAACTGACGCTGGCATCCTTGATATGATGGATGAACTGATGATGGTGTCAGAGATGTCCATTTCCGGTGTCAGAGCAGCAATGTCGGTCCAATCAATGACCAACCGGCAACTGGTTGTCATGAACGAAATATTAAGAGCCCAAAGTGAGGAGGAGCTCAAACAGGCACTAGAAAAGATCTTAAAGCTAAAAGGCAATATCAATAGCGAAATCGTAGAGTTGCCGGAACACTCCACCACCCAGGGGATAATCGAAAACATAAAGCGTTTCTCCAGTTCATTTGAAAGCATGGTAGACACCAAGAAAAACGAAATTGCAGCAACCTTACAACTCAAAGCAAAAGAAGAAAAAATCGCGGGACTTATTGATACGGTTGAAAAAGACTTTTTAGCTGACGGAACAAAACTGACGGCAGTTGTAACTGCCACCATGGATAAAACAAGCCAGGCTGTAAACAAATGGAAATATACCCA
>JAKSAU010000163.1 GCA_022361535.1 Desulfobacterales bacterium | reverse complement strand
GGCCTGAAGAATTTCGGCGCCAATTACGGCCTTGTTTTCTCAGCCTGGGGTGTGGGTGGTTTTGTATTCCCAAGGGTTTCCCAGATGATCGTTGCCCAGACTAACAGTCCGAGTATGGCTTATATACTGGCTGCAGGCTTGTTGCTTGCCGGTGCGGTCCTGGCTCTTTTAACCAAAGCGCCTGAGCCTGTCAAAGAAGATGAAGACTCCTTTGTTGCAGTTCCTGTTCCTGAAGAAAACAGATGATGCAGTTTTTAGGTGTACATGTTGAAACGAGAATTTTTGATTAGATTAACACCATAAAAGGCAACCATTATGAGCGAGTTCAAATTTCATGCTCCTGATCAGTTTCGTGAAAATGCCTGGGTTAAATCCCTGGACGAGTACAAGGCCATGTATAACCGGTCAGTTGAAGACCCGGAAGGGTTCTGGGGAGAAATTGCAGAACAGTTCCATTGGGAAAAGAAATGGGACAAAGTAAGAGATTTCAACTACAGCATCTCCAAAGGGCCTGTTTTCATCGAATGGTTCAAAAATGCCAAAACCAACATCACCTATAACTGCCTGGACCGTCACCTGGCCACCCGGGGGGATCAGACTGCCCTTATCTGGGAGGGAAACAATGTGGGCGAAGACCTGGAGATCACCTATAGTCAGCTCCATGAAAAAGTCTGCCGGTTTGCCAATGCCTTAAAAGAAAAAGGAGTAACTAAAGGAGACCGGGTGGCCATTTACATGCCCATGATTCCTGAGCTGGCCGTTACCATGCTGGCCTGTGCCAGGATCGGGGCAATCCATTCCATTGTATTTGGCGGATTCTCCTCCGAAGCGCTTGCAAACCGGATTATGGACTCATTCTGCAAAGTCCTTGTCACCACGGACGGAGTAATGCGCGGTGTCAAGGCGGTTCCGCTTAAAGGCAGTGCAGATGCTGCCCTTGCCATGTGCGAGGAGCAAGGTCACAAGGTTGAAACCTGCTTTGTGGTAAACCGGACCAACTCTGAAGTCGAGATGTATCCGGAAAGGGATGTATGGTGGCATGACGCTGCTGCTGCACAGTCTGCTGACTGTCCTGTGGAATGGATGGATGCAGAAGATCCGCTGTTTATCCTTTATACGTCCGGGTCAACCGGCACGCCAAAAGGTGTTCAGCATAATGTTGGCGGGTATATGGTGTATACCGGCACCACCTTCAAATATATATTTGATTACCATGATGGAGACATTTACTGGTGTACAGCTGATATCGGATGGGTAACCGGTCATTCATATATTGTTTACGGACCGCTTTCCCAGGGAGCGACCTCGCTGATGTTCGAAGGTGTTCCTACGTATCCTGATCCTGGTCGTTTCTGGGCGACAGTGGATAAATGGAAAGTTAACCAGTTCTATACGGCTCCAACAGCCATCCGGGCACTTATGGCCCAGGGTGAGGAATGGGTTGAAAAATATGGCTTATCTTCTCTGCGTCTTTTAGGGTCAGTTGGCGAGCCCATCAACCCCGAAGCCTGGCGC
>JAKSAU010000344.1 GCA_022361535.1 Desulfobacterales bacterium | reverse complement strand
GATCTGTTTTAATTTTTATGTCTGAATGGCCGGTTTCTTTGGTTTCAAATTCTATATTTGTCAAATTTGCAGTTGTGGATGGAATGACTATTTTTCCTTCTTCTACAGAGGCCCCTTCGACCGTGTCGGAAGTTTCAATACCAGATGCAACAGCAGATTCAACGTCTTTACTTCCAACTGAGCCCTGAAGTATAATACCCAAGCGGTTTCCATCTTCCTGTACGATATAAGGTAAATCCTGGTTTAAAAGAATTTCAACTTTTACAGTAGTTTTATCTTTATCGGCATACCCGGCTTTTACACCGCTGATCCGGTTGTCAGTAACAGATTCGGGGCCGACATTAATACCCAGCTCTGTATCAGGCATGTATACGGAAACTCCAAAAGGAAAGGATTGCTTTATGGAAGTATACTCTAAAGTTTCAGACCCCTGGATCCAGACTTCTAATGCATCCTGTTCCGGGCTGACCGTTATTCTTTCAACAGATCTTGGGGAAGATGAAACTAACTTCTTATCAGGTTTCGATTCAGGAGCCTGGACAGTACTTTCGGGCGTCATGTTTTCGGTTTTATGAGTTGCACACCCTGCCGCAAGGGAAAGCGCCACAAAAATCCCGATAATACTCATCCCGCATTTTTTTAAAGCAGACTGATAATACCCCATCTTATTCCTCTTCCTCACTTTTCTGAAATTTAATCTCCTGCAACCGTTCACGGAGAATTCCTTTAAAATCTCTCACATATTCTTTGACCATGATACCGTCAGAATTGATGGCTGTCACCTGGCCATTGTTTTTACCCATATAAGTACCAATACCCACTTCATACCCTTTACCACTGGCTTCCTCCACCATAGCGACGGAACGGCCTTTCATCTCAATCACCGCGACAAGCTTAATTTGACTTATGTCCATTTTCTCCAATGGTGTCAGTATCCGCTTGGGTTTCAGCTTGATCGGTTTACCATCAGCCCCGACAGCAGCTGTAGTTGGCTCTTTTTTCTCTCGAAGAAGGGGAACAAAAGGGTCCACACGACCCTTAGTATCATATTTCGCCAATGTTGTAGATATTTCAGACTTCTTAACGACGGTACCACCCCCCTCACTATTACTCTTCCCCGTCTTAGTTTCAGTAACAGCTTGATTTTCGGAAGTATTTTCTTTGGACATTTTTCCCGATTTTTCTGTCACTGTTTTATTTTTAGGTTGTTCTTTTTTCTTGGCTATTTTGGGCTGTCCTGTTTTTTTAGATTGTTTGTTAGGCTTTTTAATAGATTTCGAGACAACAGCCTGGGGCTGTTGTATATCTGTTGTCGAGCTTTCTTCGTCTTTGCAGGCCGTCAGGCAGAGTAACAAGGCACTCAGTCCCGCCATACAACATATTCTAATGAATTTTGCCATACCAGATGCCCATTATCCTCTTTTTGATTTCTTACCTTTTTTTCCTTTGCCCTTGGTTTTCTTTTGTTCTGAAAACATATAGGTCACTGCCGAACATTTCATTTGAATAGAATATTTACCGCCGCTTGCCTGTTTCCCCTTAACGCTTCCCGCTGGTTTCATGGATATGGTCGGCACGTTTACAATGCGATTCAGGCCTGCCACTTGGAAAAAGAAATCAGCCATCTGGTGATAGCGCCCCTGGACTGTCATTGACAATGGGATCTCTTTGTAGAATTCCTTGTTTACAACTGATTCTGGCTGAAATAACTGCACTTCGAGGCCTGCGTTTTTTCCAGCTTTTGAAATCTCATCCAATAGGGACGGTAATTCTTTATTATCCGGTAATGCCGTCATGGCTATATTATATCTTTCCTGGGCTTCAGCCATCTGTAGTTCAAATTTTTTAAGAGATCTGGCCTTAGCTTTATATGTATCTAATTTGTTCTGCTGATTTTTAAGCTCGGTTTGGGCTGACTTAAGGGTTTCAAGTTTTGGGGCGAAAATAAAATAGTAGAAGCCCCCGCCAATCAAAAGTATAGTTCCAACACAGATAAGTAGGCGCTGAACCTTGGTTAACGCCCCGATTCTAGAAAACAGGGTATCAATTTGTGCCTGGATTTTAGCAGTTTTTTTCTCAGTTTTCTCTTCGGCCATTATTTTTTCCCCTTATTGGGTTTTTTGCCCTTTTTAGAGGTTTTCCCCGAAGCAGGTTGTTTTTTTGAACATGAAATTTCAAATTCCTTCAAACTGACGCCACCTGCATAATTTTTTACTTTTGACCGTGTTAGATCTACAACCCCAAAAAGTGGAGATTGTTCAAGGTTTC
>JAKSAU010001269.1 GCA_022361535.1 Desulfobacterales bacterium | reverse complement strand
GGGTATTCTCGATGATCGAAAAGAGGACCAGCACAAAGTCAAACCTGGAGAATACAAGAACACCAATAACGATAATAAATGCAACAACGGAATGACCCATTCTTACCTCTTTCTTATACCCTTATGTTATATTAGGGATTCGGCTGTTTCCCTTGCCCATTGATCTGCTTCAATAATAACCGTTAGGTCTGGATTGTCAATGCAGGCATGCCGCTCCATGACCGTGGAAATGGTGCGGAAAATATCCGTAAACGGGATGCGTCTGTCCAGGAATGCCGCCACGGCCACCTCATTGACCGCATTCATGACAGCCGGCAGCGTCCCCTTCCGGCGGGCCGCCTCCCTGGCAAATTCGAGGGAGGGAAACCGGTCCGGATCCGGGGGATAAAAAGTCAGGGACTGAAGCCCGCAGAAATCGGGAAAATCAAGACCTGTGTCCAGACGGTCCGGCTGGGACAGCGCAAAGGCGATGGCCTGCTTCATATCCGGTACGCCCATCTGGGCGATGATCCCGCCGTCCGTATACCCCACCATGGAGTGGACGATGCTCTGGGGATGGACCAGGACTTCGATCTCATCGTGGGAAATACCGAACAGATGGACCGCCTCGATAAGTTCCAGCCCCTTGTTCATCAGGGTGGCGGAGTCGATGCTGATCTTGCAGCCCATGGACCAGTTGGGATGGTTCAGGGCGTCCTCCCGTGTAATGCGGGGGAATTCTTCAGCCGGCCACTCCCGGAACGGACCGCCGGAGGCGGTGAGGAAGATCCGTTTCAGATCCCGTTCCCGGTTTCCCATCAGGCATTGGAAGATGGCGGAATGTTCGCTGTCCACCGGCAGGATATTCACTCCTTTATCCCGGGCCAGGGCCATGACGATCTCTCCCGCCATTACCAGCGTCTCCTTGTTGGCCAGGGCGATCTGTTTTTCGCTGTCAATGGCCGCCAGGGCCGGTGCAAGGCCGGCAGCTCCCACCATGGCCAGCAGGACCGTATCCGCGGTTTTCCAGGCTGCGGCAGCCGAATACCCGGATTCACCGAAGCGGACCTCCGGCCGGCAGTTACCGGTGAGAAGCCCTGTGAGTTCCAGGGCCTTGTCTTCATCCAGGACCGCCACCATCTCCGGCCGGAATTCATCGATCTGCCTTGCCAGGAGCGCCACGT
>JAKSAU010000044.1 GCA_022361535.1 Desulfobacterales bacterium | reverse complement strand
TCAACACCGTCAGCGGCATCAGCGACATCGACTTCGACACCTTCATCCCCAAGCCGAACATCCACGGCCGGTCGGCCTCCAGCGGCACCTCCGGTCCGGGCATGCGGCCCATCGGCCTGCGGTTCATCTCCGACATGGCCAAGGCCGAGAACCTGGGCCTGCCGCTGTCGGGCATGGGCGGCATCGAAACCTGGGTGGACGCCCTGGAGTACATCCTCGTGGGATCCACCACCCTGCAGGTGACCACCGGCATCATGCACTACGGCTACGGCATCGTCCGGGACATGATCGAAGGCCTGGAAGACTGGATGACCATGAAGGGCCACGACAGGCTCCAGGACCTGGTGGGCAAGGCCCTGCCGCCCCTGGGACGCACCGATCTCTTCGATCTTAACCTCCAGGGCGTCGCCGAGTACGACCTCTCCAAGTGCGTCGGCTGCGGCCAGTGCTACACCGTCTGCACCGAGTCCGGCGGCCAGGCCCTGGAATGGAACGCCCAGACCCGCCGTCCCGAACTCATCGAGGACAAGTGCCTCAGCTGCATGCTGTGTTCCTTCACCTGCCCGGTGAGCGGCCTCATCAAGTACAAGGCCATGCCCCGGGAGTGGGAGCGCCGGGAAACCGCCGTCTTCGGCAAGGACCTGGAAGGCGAGCTGCAGTGGGAGCCCTACGCGGGCATCGGAAGCAAGGACGGATTCACCTGCTGACCCACTCCTGATCGATCCATCGACGCCGGCTCCCTCGGGGGCCGGCGTTTTTATTGCTGTCAATTGCAGTTCTACAACGGATCATGACAGAGCCTACCCAAATGTCATTTTCACTGAAAAAAAACTACATAAATGGAATTAGCCGGGGTATACTCAACCCTTAAACGTATGAAGAGCCCCGCAGGATCCATTTGGCACAGCTTGTGCACCCTTAAATTTGTGCTCAATATATCAACCACATTATCGAAGGAGCTACGGAATGTCTGAAGCTGCGAAACCGTCGTCGGCCAACGGGACCAACTCGGGTTGGGTCGTTTATCCGATCGGAAGCAAGCCCCCCTGGGGTTTGTCCATCTTGCTGGGGCTCCAGCAGTACCTCACCATGTTCGGTGCCACGGTGCTCATCCCCTTCATCATCGCCGGAGGCCTCTGGGGCGACAGCCTCGGTGAACACCAGGCCGACCTGGCCCTGCTGATTTCCACGATGTTCTTCGTGTCGGGGATCACCACCCTCATCCAGCAGTCCCCCATCGGCAACAGGCTGCCCATCATCCAGGGCGGAACCTTCTCCTTCCTCGGACCCATGTTCGCCATCATCGGCATGGTTGCCGCTGAGGGTATGGGCTGGGAAATCATGATGCAGCAGATCTGTGCCGCCATCATGTTCGCCTCCATCTTTGAGATCATCCTGGG
>JAKSAU010000707.1 GCA_022361535.1 Desulfobacterales bacterium | reverse complement strand
CAGGACATTGTTGACCTTAAAGAAAATGCCGTCATCTACATTGACAGAAAAGCAGTCAGGGGTCCGGGTGAACTTACCCCGGACTATAGAGAGCTTCTTGCTGAAGGTATGGAAGGCATCATTGAATATATAAAAGGAAAAAGAAAAGAGTACGATCTGTCAAAAGCCAATCATTACCCCAGGATCGCATACCTGGACGCCATGATCACGGCAGCCCAAGGCATGATCATTTTAGGAAAACGATACAGGGATGAAGCCCTGCACCTTGCAGGAAACGAAAAAGACCAGAAACGAAAGCAGGAACTTGAGCAGATCGCAACCGTTTTTGAGACGATTCCGGCTAAACCGGCCACGACCTTCCACGAGGCCCTGCAGTTCGTCTACTTATATCACTCCTGTATCTTCATGGAGCAAAACGCGGCCTCATACAATTTGGGACGCATCGATCAGTATCTATATCCATATTACAAGGCAGACCTTGAAGCCGGCCGCATCACCCCTGAAAAGGCCCAGGAACTTTTGGACTGCACCTGGATCAAACTGGCTGAACCCTGTCTGTTCCAAGACGGAACAACTGCTGAGTACGCCAACGGTTACACCATGTTCCAGAATGTCTGCGCAGGAGGCATTGACAAGAATGGTCAGGATGCAGTGAATGACCTATCCTACATGGTTATCCAGGCCTCAATGGATACAATGCTTTACCAGCCGTCTTTATCTGTACGGTACAACCTGTCCAAAAATCCGGATTCCTTTTTGAAAAAATGTGCGGAATGCATCAACACCGGTAACGGATTTCCCGCCTTTCACAACGACGAAGTCGGAATCCGCATGGTCCAGAACAAGGGCGTGCCCCTCCACGAGGCTTATGACTGGAACCCTTGTGGCTGCGTTGAAACCAACCTGGCCGGAAAAATCAGGGGCTATGTCAGTGCGGATATAAACCTGGCAAGTATCGTGGAATTTGTCCTGTTCCGCGGCATCCATAGAAAAAGCGGAAAAATGCTCGGCATTGACACCGGTGACCCCACGACATTCAAAAGCTACGAAGAGTTTGCCGCAGCAATAAAGCAGCAGATCGACTATGTTATCAAAAAGGTCGTAGAGGCCAACAACATCCTTGACGAAATATGGGATGACCGGCCCGTGCCGTTCATTTCCCTGGCTTTCAGGAACTGCATCGATACAGCCACGGACTATACCCACGGCGGTACCAAATACCCATGCGGCAACGGTATCATCTATGATGGTGTGGCTGACTTTATCAATTCCATCTCTGCGGTCAAAGAACTGGTATTCGACACTGGCGATGTGCCCATGGAACGAATGATCCAGGCATTGGCATCAGACTTTGTATCCTATGAAGACGTTCAAAAACGCTGCCTTAAAGCTGAAAAATACGGCAACGACCTTGACGGTCCGGACGCAGTGGCTGCAGATATGATGACTTATCTTGCAGTACAGACCAACACCCAGGATTCAAAATACGGCAAACTGATGTCCGGCATCCTTCCGGTGACCGCCCATGTGCCTTTGGGTAAAACCGTAGGGGCTCTCCCATCAGGACGAAACGCCTGGACAACCCTGACTGACGGTCTGTCGCCAACCGGAGGCACCGATCTGAACGGCGCAAGTTCCGTACTCAGATCCGTAGCCAAAATACCCCATGATCTATACGCATCCGGCACCTTGCTTAACATGAAACTCTCCCCGGAACTGATGCAGGAACAGCGGGGCATTGTCAACCTCATGTCTTTGCTGAAAACAGCCTGTTCTCTTGGGGTTTTCCACGCCCAGTTTAATGTGGTGGATAAAGACGCCCTGATCCGGGCCCAAAAGGAACCTGAAAAATACAAAGACCTGCTCATCCGTGTTGCCGGGTATACAGCTTATTTTGTTGAACTCTGTCCCGAGGTCCAGGATGAAATTATCCACAGAACCATCCAGGAGTCTTTTGCTGCCCAGCGGTGCTGCGGATAATTGGAGACCTTATGTCGCTTACCGGACGTATATTAAGAATCGAAAAGATCTCTGCTTTTGACGGGGACGGCCTGAGAACGGTTGTGTTTTTAAAGGGCTGTCCCCTAAAGTGCCGCTGGTGCTCCACGCCGGAATCCCAATACGGTCAAAAAGAGTTCGGGGTAGACCGTCGTAAATGTACCGGTTGTTTTGCCTGCACAGAAAACTGCCCTGAAAAAGCCATTTCCTGGGACATGAAATCAGAGCGGTTTATAACAGATCTTAACCGTTGCACAGACTGCGGCAAGTGCACAGATGCATGTCCCACAGGTGCCCGTCAGGTCTGGGGGTATACTGCTACCGTTGATGAGATATACAAGGAAATTGAAAAGGATTCCCTTTTCTATTTCCACTCAGGTGGCGGGGTAACCCTTTCCGGGGGTGAATGTCTTGCCCAGGCTGAATTTTGCACCGAACTCCTGGAACGCTGTCTTTCCCACGGTATCAATACTGCCATAGAAACCAGCGGTCACGCCCCTTGGGAAAGTATGAAAATGGTACTCCCTTACACAGATACCCTGTTCTACGATCTCAAACATACGGACGATGAGGCCCACAGACAACTGACCGGGAAAGGCAACAGCAGGATACTCTCAAACTTAAAACTGATCGACGACTCGGATCATCAATTATCATTGGTCATTCGAATGCCACTGATACCGAGTTTGAACGACAGTGAAGACAACCTCAAGGCTTTGGGAGAGTTATGTCTGGGGTTTAAACGACCGGTAGAAATTCAACTGCTGCCGTATCACCGACTCGGTATTGAGACTTACCTCAGGATGTCTGTGCCCTATACCCTGCAGGATATTGACACACCAACACAACAAGAAATGGAGACACATGCCGGTACCTTAAGGCGGATGGGCCTTAAGGTCAGTATCGGCGGATAGATTATAGAATACATAACCGGTCTGAATAGGAGCAATTCATAAAGGAAGGAAAAAAATGGCATCCATAGAGCATAAACTGAAAGATTTGGACAGGGCGTCCATGAAAATCATCGAGACCATCGGAATAAGGCTCCACCATGAGCGTATGCTTGATATTGCAGCCGAAAACGGTATCCGGGTTGAAGATGGCAAGGTATTCTTCACAGAAGCCCAGTTGAAAGAATGGATTTCATATGCGCCATCTGAATTTACCCTCTTTGCCCGTAACCCGGAACACGATATGCACATCGGAGGTGACAGCACGGTACATGCATCCTGCAACTCCGGTTTTCCTTTTATTGCGGATCTTACCGGAACCCGCAGATCTGCTCTTTTTTCTGACTATATCAACTTTGTTAAACTGGTCCATGAAACCCCGTTCTTCCATATCAACGGTGGCGTGATGGTCACCCCTGAGGACCTTCCCAATGACGAGGCACTTTATCCTAGGATGCTTTTCGCGACCCTTTGCCTTTCTGACAAATGCCTGTTTGGCGGTATGGGAGGAAAGATTGAAAGCGAGATGACCATGGCATTGCTCATGGCAGCGTTTGAAACGGATAAGGAAGGTCTTGCAGCTAAGCCCAGGATTGCCAACTTAGTCTCCACGCTCTCTCCTCTGCAGTACGATGAAAAAATGCTGGATACGCTCATGGTGTATGCAGAACATGGCCAGCCGGTGATTATCTCGCCTGCGGTGATGGCAGGCTCCACCGGTCCTGTGACTATGGCTGGTACCATTGCGATTTCTAACGCTGAATCCCTTGTGGGCGTTGCCCTTTCTCAAATGATCCGCAAAGGAACCCCCGCCATATACGGATCTGCAACCTCAGGTACAGACATGCGCACCGGAGCTTTTACCATCGGATCTCCGGAATCGGCTCTGGCTGTTAAATACTGTGCAAGGCTGGCAAGAATGTACGGTCTGCCCAGCAGGGGGGGCGGTACGCTCAACGATGCCAAAAATGTTTCTGTTCAGGCCGGCATCGAAAGCACCATGGTTCAGATGGTGGCCAACCAGGAAAAAATCAACTTTAACTTTCACTCTGCGGGCGGCTTGGACACATACGGTTCCATGTCATACGAAAAATACGCGGTTGACCTGGATATCCTGGGGCGAATCCGTTTTTACCTGGACGATATCAATACAGACGAAGACAGCCTGGCGTTAGGCCCCATAACAGAAGTGGGCTGCGGAGGCCAGTTTCTTACAAACATGCACACTGCCATGAACTGCAGAACAGCCGCTTTCATCTCAGACATCAGTCTCCAAGGAGCGCTCAAGGACGACACTTCCCCGGATGAGGCCCTGGAAAAGAAAATGACGGATAAAGTGGACAAGATGTTGACCGCTTACCAGCAACCCGAACTTTCAAAGGATACCGTTGCCAGGCTTGAAACCTGTCTTACCCGGTTTGATGTGGATGTACAGGCATTAAACGAAAAAATGGAGCTTATTTAAAGCAAAACGCATTAAGGCATAATGTTGGTTATCAGGCCAACAACATACGAATCAGATTGCTTGTAGCAATCCGAAATAATAATTGGCAACCGCTATAACTTTAAATCAATTAATGATTAGGAGTAAAAATGCAGCCCCAAAAAGCAAAGCTTGACATTCCCATCACTGTCGGATCAGTCATTGTCTGTTCCATTTTTATCATTGCCACGCTGATCTCAGCGGACATGGTAAAAGAAGTTTTTAACACTATTTTTCAGTTCTTTATTAAGAACTTTGGCTGGTCATACCTGCTTATTGTGGCTGGCTTTGTCTTCTTTTGTTTTATTATGGCTGTCAGTAAATTCGGCAATATCAAATTGGGAAAAGATGATGAAGAGGCAGAGTTCAGCCTGCTTGCCTGGTTTGCCATGCTTTTTGCCGCAGGTATGGGCATCGGCCTGGTCTTCTGGGGGGTATCAGAACCCATGTTCCACTTTGCCACACCGCCTTTTGCAGACCCGAAAAGTCCGGAAGCCGCAGCAGATGCAATGCGTATCGCCTTTTTTCACTGGGGGCTGCACCCCTGGTCCTGCTATGCTGTCGTTGCCCTGGTGCTTGCCTATTTTCAGTTTAGAAAAGGTAAACCCGGGCTTTTTTCCTGGACGGTCGAACCTTTAATCGGAGAAAAAGGTGTAAAAGGCGGCTTAGGAAAATCAATTGATGCGCTTGCCATTGTGGTCACCCTATTTGGTGTTGCCAACTCTCTAGGCATGGGTGCTATGCAGGTGTCCACAGGGTTGAACAAACTCTACGGCATTCCCAACACCAACACAATATCCATTCTTCTTATTGCCATCATCACCGTTCTTTTTATCCTGTCTGCGGTATCCGGCGTTTCCAAGGGTATTAAAATGTTGAGTACAACCAATATGTATATGGCATTCGGCCTGATGGCTTTGGTTTTATTCTGCGGCCCCACTATTTATATTCTTGAGTCCCTGATAGAAGCCCTTGGCGACTATTTTCAGTCCATAATTAAATTTTCCTTTTTCATGGATACCACCCAGGTGGTGGAAGAGCATGTGGGTTACGACTGGATGGGCTCCTGGACCGTGTTTTACTGGGCCTGGTGGCTGGTGTGGGCGCCTTTTGTCGGTGCCTTTATTGCCCGTATTTCCCGTGGCAGGACCATCAGGGAATTTGTTTTTGGGTCCCTTTTAGCCCCGACACTGTTGTGTGCCATCTGGTTTGCCATCATCGGCGGTACAGCACTTAATTTTGAGCTGACCATGGCCCAAAGCCCCGGCATTGCAGATGCAGCTCTCAAAGACCCCACAGCAGCGGTATTCCAGATGTACGATTTGTTACCTCTTAGTTCAATTCTCTCACTTGTAACCATGGTTATCATCTGCATCTTTTTTATTACCTCTGCAGATTCTGCCACCTATGTCATCGGAGTCATGAGTTCCAACGGCCATCTGCAGCCCAGCAATAAAGCCAAAGTCGGGTGGGGAATTCTGTGCAGTACTATTGCAGCCATGCTTCTGCTTACCGGGGGATTAAAGGCCGTACAAACCGTATCCTTTATCTTTTCGTTCCCCTTTATGATACTGATGCTGTTTATGATGTACGCTTTTGTCAGGTCTATCTCTGCAGAATTAAAAGCTAAAGCAGGGGAACCTGAAGCATCCTTGTCACCAACAACGTCCGAGCCTGGAAACTTTGACTATAACCCGGCGCTTCAGGCCATGGCCCATGAAAGCGCTCCGCAACAGATATCAGACCAACCCGGACACAATTAGGATTATTCTCATGCGAATCGGATTCATCGGCACAGGCAGCATTACAACAGCCATTGTTACAGGGTTATGTAAAGAGGACACCACCTCTTATCAAATCTGGGTTTCTGCACGAAACAAAGAAAATGCCCTGTCACTTGAAAACACCTATGACCAGGTTAGTATCGGTGCCTCCAATCAAACCGTGGTTGATAATGCAGACCTTTTGTTCCTGGCTTTTTTACCTGGTATGGAAGATGACATTCTAAGTACCTTGGTATTGAGACCGGATCAAGTTGTCGTCAGCCTGCTTGCCGGTGTATCCGTTTCAAAAATCAAATCCTTTACCGCGCCTGCAAAGGGCGTGGTAAGGGCCATTCCCCTGCCTTGTACAGCACTTCGCACAGGCCCTGTTGTTATGTTTCCAGGAAATGACCATGTTTTTGAAATATTCTCACAAATTGGCAGTGTTTTGATCCCTGAACAAGAAGATCACTTAAGTATATTTTCAATGATCACGGCTCTTATGGCACCATTTTATGCCCTTACAGACACTGTGGCGGCATGGGGGGAGTCAAAAGGCCTGGACAGAGCACAGGCCGCAGCATATACCGCGTCCATGTTCAAAGCCCTGGCTCTTATTGCAGAAACCGTCCCTCAAGGAAATATTCACGGTCTTGTAGCTGATTCAATGACCCCAGGCGGCCTTAATGAAACTGCCATGAATGAATTATCCGGCAGTGGCGGATTTTCCAATATTGTAGAAGCACTCAATATTGTTTCAGCAAAATTTAATAAATAATACTATCCTCAACAACGAATCAAACCGGACACAGAATCCTTGTCTATGATCCGTTTTCTTAGATAGCTCTTTCGAATTCCGATTGGCCCTGGTGAACAGGGGCAAGCCATATATAAAATCGGCCCGCTTCTTAGAATAAACGAGCCTAAAAACTTAAACTGAAATTCCCCCATTTGAGGGCGATACCGATAATTATCTACCTAAATCATAAAGGAACATATTTTTGACAGACGCTATAGACAGGGCTTTTTTTTGCCGAAGTAAACAACGGCTAAAAACCGATATCCGCAGGGAGTTCCGGCATCCGCTCGTCGTTTTGAATGAATCGTTCAACGAAACTGTCACCGCAGGAACCGATCGGATCTGACCACAACGTCGCGATGTTGACTTCTCCTTTCTCGCCTTTTTTGCCTTTTCCCCAAATCGGTTGCACCACGTAGATAAACGGATTAATCTTGTGGAGCTTCAAGGTGCCTTCCAATGTGTAATTGTGAATCTCCAGAAAATCATCAGGGAGTTGCGGGTCAGTCTCCAGTACCCCCTTAAATTTTATATACTTTCGCCCTTTGAGGCCTTTCTCGCGCCCCCTGGGATAAACTGAGGTCATTTCTGTGACTTTTATTTCGATATCCCGGTGCGACACATGGAAATCCGTAAAGTGAGCCCACGATGTCCAGCCCTGCCAGGTTGTCTGCCGGCACAGATCAATGCCTATTTTTCCTGAAACATTTATTGAAAGCCTGCTTTTTGGCAAGGAAGCGAGCGCGTAGTTGATCAGATGACCATTGGCGTATCCATACATATGTTCAGTCGTCCATAGGTAAGCATAATATGAATCATAGTATTCAGACAGTTTACCCAGGACAGTGTCGTTGTGAGCTTCGGCATAAGCGATAATAAGCTTTGCCTTAGCCATTTCAGGCCCTTTGATGCCCCTGCTGACAAAGGCTCTGTATGCCTGAAGGGTGTGTGCGCTTCGGGCGCGGGTGTATGCAGCTTTGGATCTTTTATT
>JAKSAU010000818.1 GCA_022361535.1 Desulfobacterales bacterium | reverse complement strand
GCAGATCGTTGTATTTATTTTCGGACAAAAACAAATCGAAAAGTTCGCTATTTCGATTTAAAAAAATTCAACTTTTCAAGTTCAACCTCATCAAAAATGATAGATGTAAATGATAATTTCTCCGGAGATGTTTCCGGTAACTTTGTTAATTACAATTATCAGAACTAAGAAAGTTTACAGTACACGTGTTGGATAGCAATGTATCTTTTCATGTATTATGAAATGTTGAATTCAGAAAGTTATCCACTCATCATACTTTCAAACTGCTTAATGCTTTTTGCACTACCCATAACAACAATAGTATCTCCAACTATAAACTTTGTGTCTGCTTTAGGGTTAAACGTCATTTCCCCATTCCCATCCTGAATGGCAATTACGATAAGATTCAATTCCTGGCGGATTCCGGAATCCATCAAACTGACACTTTCAAGTTTTGCTCCCTTTCTAACGCGGATTTCTTCGAACTGAAACTCGGTAGATTCGTCATTAAATGCAGTTTCAAGAAATTTAATAACTGTAGGACGTAAAATGGCATGGGCCATTCGCCGGGCACCTATATCATATGGTGAAATTACCTTTTGAGCACCTGCGTCCTCCAACGTTTTTTTAGATGACTCAAGAGAAGCACGGGCCACAATAAAAATATTCGGATTCAACTGCCTGGCCAACTGAACAAGCAAAACATTTTCATCATCTGTTCCTACGCCTGCAATGATACCGGAAGCCCGGTTTATACCAGCTTGTGTAAGAAGCTCTTTATCAGTTGCTTCCCCGATCAGGTAAAGAACACCATCTTCATTCAGTTGATCACTATGCTGAGCGTTCTTTTCTATCACCACGACATTGTTATATTTCTGGATTAAGTACTGTGTGAGTAACCGGCCAATTCTTCCATAACCACAAACGATATAATGACCGTCGAGCTTCTGAATTTGTTCTCCCAATTTTGCCTCCCTGAACCGGACCGGTTCCACTCTTTTAAATATAGTTAATGACGATATTATGAATTTTTATATAACAAACGGCATATCAAGATAGATAAGCAGTGTAAAGTTAATTTGGAAAATCAGGTTTACATAAAAGAGTTGGTTTGTTTTGTTGTGATAATTGCCTGATTCCTAAAATGGATCTAAAGAATCAATTGACATTCATAAATATAACCCATACATTGACCGCTTAACTTTGGTGACAACCGAAGTAAAATTAAGTGGTTAAAGATCTGCCGATTGTACTTAGAATTTGTTTTTTATGGGAAAAAACAAACCGGCAGAACCAAGGTACCAGCAGAACCAATGTAGTTGAAAGAAAGTAGTAGATAGAACATGTATACAAAACCCTTGAGTTCAGATTTACCGTCAACCATTGATGAGGCGGTGAACATACTTCTGTCTGATTTGAGATTACTGGATAGAACCCGGATGGGTTCGATGACAACTGAAGAGTTAAATTGGGTAAATAAAGTCGTTGGGCTTCAAATTACCCGGGATTTCCGATTGTGGAGCGGCAATGAGTTGCTATTAAATGCATGCCTCAAAGAGGTGGAAGATAATGGTGATAAGGATGCCGATCCAACCATGGTCATTATCCAGGCCATGTGGAAGAAATTACAGGAAACTCATGTATTGAGGCTGGTAAAATAAAACAGGCCTGCCATATAGACGTCTTCCTATAACGGAAAAACTAGAAAAGTATTGTGCTGCACATCTAAACTACCAAAAAAAGTAGTTAGAGGTGTAGCGAGGCTCAAACAGGGTTTTTTGCCAATACCGTTTCGATAATAACAGCCAGGGCCGTTTAGATAGAAAGTCAGGGAAGATATGATACCAGCGATACCCCTGATTAAAGTAAAAATGATCAAGCTGTTTTAAAAGGCCTAAGTCCTTTGCTGCCACACGAATTGCATCACGCTGGCATTTGGAATGGGTATAAAGCTTAGCTATTCTGGGTTTGAATCCGTTTTCATAAAACAGGTCTTTGGCCCGCTTATAGTCCTGGAACCTTGATCTTGCGTCTAATAGAGCAAATAAGGTCAAGCCGGCACTCCAGCATAATCCAAGATTGTATAGCATTACGGAAAGAATTGTTGAATCGTTCTGTGCTCCGGATATTTTGGTCAATACAATCCAGGTGCATAGTCCTATGCCTATTCCTGCGGACGCAAATAGATGACGGCCAACTTTCAGAATCCGAATAAATCGCTTCCATATGACAAGTTGGGTATGTAGCGGTAAAATTGATGTGGTGTTCAACAGCTGCACCTGAAATATCTTTTTTATAATTTGGTTTTTTGAGACATATCAGGTTACAGCTGTTTTTCCAAGATTGTATTACAATCCCTTAATTTCCAGGGGTTGTTTTACCACGGTGAGCAGCATTTTAAATTGACTTGACGCATATACGGCATGGGGGATGTTCGCAGGCATTACCACCACCTGACCAGCACTTGCATCTATTTTTTCTTCACCTACAGTCAAGGTGGCAGTGCCGTCAAGGATCTGGACCATAGCATCCCCAGGAGAAGTATGTGCTGAGATTTCTTCTCCCTGATCAAAGGCAAACAAAGTGATATTGACATGGGGTTTAGCTGCAAGGGTCCGGCTTACCACGCGGCCTTCTTCAAAATCCACTAAATCTGTTAACGTCTGGGCCTGGGAAAAAGGTATATTTTTAATCAGTTCATTCTTTTTATCTGTCATGGGATACTCCTTTTGATGGAAGTTGTATTTTTCCCATATCCTATTCGATTTTGTTTTAGGAAACCTTGATCCGGGTCAAGTCAGTGCGTTTTTATGCATTTAGCGCCTGGTCAAGATCTGCAAGGATATCATCAATGTCTTCGAATCCAATAGAAAGCCTTATCATATCCGGCGTAACTCCTGCTTGTACAAGTTCCTCATCTGTGAGCTGGGAATGGGTAGTTGATGCAGGATGAATGGCCAGGGTTTTGGCATCCCCTACATTAGCCAGGTGAGAAACCAGCTTAAGATTGTTTATAAACTTTTCTCCGTCAGATCTTCCGCCATTAGTTCCAAATACCACCATACCGCCAAATCCGTTATTGAACAATTCATTGGCTAAATTATAAGACGGATCGGTTGGCAGTCCCGGATACCTCACCCAGGAAACCTTTTCATGTGAAGATAAAAACTCAGCTGTTTTCAGAGCATTTTTGCAATGGGCTTCCATGCGCAAAGACAGGGTTTCAAGCCCCTGCAATATCATCCATGCATTGTCCGGACTGATACAAGCCCCAAGATTTCGCAACGGGCCGACCCGCATTCTTAAAATAAAAGCAATGGAAGTCAGATCTCCAAGGTCGTGGGCATATCTTAGATCGTGGTAGGACGGATCTGGCTGGTTGTACAACTTAAACTTTGGATCACTCCAGTCAAAGTTTCCGGCATCCACAACAATTCCGCCAATGGCAGTACCGTGGCCGCCCATCCATTTGGTAAGGGAGTGAATGACAATATCAGCTCCATGTTCAATTGGGCGGAAAAGGTATGGTGTTGTGAATGTGGCGTCAACAGCCAAAGGAATATGGTGTTTTTGGGCGATCTTTGAAAACTGCGGGATGTCTGTCACGTCTAAAGAAGGGTTGCCGATGACTTCGGTAAATAACAGTCGGGTGCGGTCTGTAATTGCGGATTCAATATCCTCACCTTTTTCAGGGTTCACAAATTTAACGGTAATGCCTAAATCGGGGAGCATGTTATGAAACATGGTAAAGGTTCCGCCATACAGGTTGGCTGTGGAGACCACTTCATCGCCGTGACCACAGACATTGATGATCGTATAAAAAATGGCAGCAGTTCCCGAGGATAGTGCAAGTGCAGCAGCCCCTTTATCAAGTGCAGCCACACGCTGTTCCAGAACATCCTGTGTCGGGTTCTGGATACGTGTGTAAATATTGCCAGGTTCCTTGAGAGCGAATAAATTGGCAGCATGTTCTGTGTTTTTGAAGAGGTATGCGGCTGTCCGGTGAAGGGGAACTGAGCGCGCCCCGGTATGATCGGTCTGTATACCGGCATGAAGAGCCAGAGTGTTGAATCCGTGTGCCATGTGCATTCCTTTCTATATCTGGATTTGTTTGTTAAATGTTGTTCTTGGCTAACATTTAACAACTATATGCACATATATTGATTCGTCAAATTACGCCGCTGTGATTATGTTTTTTTAACCCAATCCGGATTTTTTAATACAAGGCTTACAAACTAAATTGTCTTTTTGCCATGTCACAAAGATACTCTGCTATGGGGATGGCAGATGTGGCTGCAGGTGAGGGGGCATTACACACATGCAAAGATCTTGGCGTATCGGCAAAAAGAAAATCATGGGCAAGACTGCCGTCCTTTAGAACGGCCTGGGCCCGGATACCTGCAGGATAAGGTGAAAGATCATTTAGCGTAAGGCTTGGACAGTATTTTTGGATCCGCTTTAAGTAGCCGGGTTTGTATGCAGAATCAATCCACTCTTCTATGCCGGATTTCAGATGCTCAGCAATCACGTGCCAGAAGCCAGGGAAAGTAATTGTTTCAAAGGTGTCTTTGGCAGAGATGTTGATTTTTCCATAGCCTTCACGTTTCCATCCAAGAACGGCATTTGGCCCAACAGTAATGCAGCCGTCGATCATGGGTGTCAAATGGACACCAAGGAACGGTAGATCCGGGTCAGGGATAGGATAGATCAGGTGAGACACGATCTGGCCGAGTTTGTCAGGCAGTTGGAAATATTCTCCCCTGAAAGGGATGATTCTAAAATCTATGGCAATGCCCATCATTCTTGCAATCCGGTCTGCATTGAGTCCGGCACAGGCAATAAGATACCGGGTACGAATTTGATCTTTTCCTGTTGATATGATGATTTGATTTCCGGTTTCTTTTATTTGAGATACAGTATGTCCGGTGTATAAGACACCGCCTTTTTCTTTGAACAAATCCCCCATTTTTGCAGTAATCCGTGTGTAATCCGTAATGCCTGTAGCAGGAACTTTTAAGGCGCCAAGCCCGAATACGGCAGGTTCCATTTTGCTAAGCTCGGTTTTGGTCACACGAAGGGTGTCGATTTCGTTTTGGCGGCAGCGTTCTTCTAAGTCATTCATCCGTTCGATTTCAAGGGGGCTTGTGGCAACGAGCAGTTTTCCGCATTGCTTGAAAGGAAGGTTGTGGGTACGGCAAAAATCCATCGTTGCCCGGGCTCCCCGTTTGCAGAAATCCGCCTTGAGGCTGCCTGGCTGATAATAAACGCCTGCGTGAATTACCCCGGAATTGTGCCCGGTTTGGTGGGCGGCAAGCTTGGGTTCTTTTTCTAATAAAAGGATGGAAGCATCAGGGTATCTGGTTTTTAGTTCCAGTGCTGTTGCTGTTCCCACAATGCCGCCGCCGATAAGGGTAATGTCAAATTTTGCCAAAGTCTTGTCCTTAAAATACATATGGTTTTAAGTTTAACGGAGCGGGATTATAAACTGATCCTTTTATAATTTCAATCCGGTTTAAAGGCAGTAAATTGCCAAAACAGTGCCATCGACGATTCATATATCAGATTGGTCATCCAGGATACAGCTGAGATATTTTCAACGAAAATGTGCCCGATATTTTTTCCGGGTTTAACGAACCTGAGAACAGAAATTTAATATGTCAGCCTGGAAGACTATATCGGTCAGTGTTGACAATGGCAGTATGGATGATTTATTCTGTGTATTATTACCTCTCAAACGTACCACATAAATTTATTTTATATTAAAAACTGAAGCACTTGCCATGCAGAGAATCCCGTAGGTTTTCGCGTTGCAATAACAAGCCTTAGAACGAATTATCCTTAAGGCTTGCGTAAATATATAAAGCCAATAACCACATTAACCAACGAGCGTATCAAAAGGAGTGTATTTATGAAAAAACTCTTCATTGTTCTGATGGCCGGATTCTGCATGACAATGACCTCACCGGCATTTGGGGAAACGATTACCCTTGCCACAGGAGAGTGGTCTCCGTTTATAGGAGAGACCTTAGATGACTATGGTCTGCATTCCAAGATTATTAAAACCGTATTTACAGAAATGGGATATGAAGTCAAATTGGAGTTCATGCCATGGAAACGGGTATATGAACTGACCAAAAAAGGGAATTATATAGCAACATTTACCTGGTCCAAAACCCCTGAACGCCAAGAAGAAATGCTGTATCCAAAAAATGTGCTTTCTCTTTCAAAAGAGGTTGGCTTTTATAAAAAGGATAAATTCCCCAACGGCCTGTCTGTAAACAGCATTGACGATATCAAAACTCAGAATCTTAAGGTCGTCGGTATTGCATCCTATTGGTATGAAAAAGCCCTTAAAGATAAGGGGATAAAAATGCATATCGTTTCTACCGGGGAGCTTGCTTGGAAAATGCTCAACGCCGGCAGGGCAGATCTCATGATAGAGAATGTTGATGTTGGAAAAGCTGAATCCCAGACTGCGTTAGGCCAGGGCAAAAATGAGATGTTTGAAATAACAGCACCTTTGAAAACCCAAGAAATGTTTTTGATTTTTTCCAGGGTTCATCCTAAATCCAAAGAGATCATCAAAAAATACGATGAAGCAGTTGACCGGCTAAAAGCAGCCGGAAAACTCTAATTTGTAAAGTTAATTTTAAGCGTAATATTAATACATAATGTTAAATCTGGGTACATCGCCCCTAAATATGGCATGCATGGTCAGGGGTGATGTACCTTTTTTTGTCTAATTTAGTTAATTGCCAGTAACCTTTATAGCGCATCTCTTGTTACCAAATGATTCGGCCTTTATATCTTTTAAATTGTCTAAGAGGTCAATTTAATATACATTTAAAAGTGCCGTTAATTCCAAATAATTACATGGTCTGAATTCAAGCCGACAGGAGAGACTATGGCATTAAAATCCAATTTTCGTACCCTGATTACGGCCGCCTGTTTTATTATTTTACAGGTATCTATAACCTGCGCAAGTGGGGTGCCTGTCCGTATTGGTGTCACGGTGTCACTTGAAGGAAAATACTTAGAACCCTCCCTGATGGTTCAAAGCGGCTATCGGCTTTGGGAAAAACAAATCAATGAAAGAGGTGGACTTTTAGGGCGTCCGGTTAAGGTTTTATTTTTTAATGATAAAAGCAACCCAGACCTTGTAGGTCCCCTGTATGAGAAGCTTATTAAGCAAGAAAATGTAGATATGGTCCTTTCTCCATATGGTACACCATTGACGCTTAAAGCATCAGAGGTAACTGAGCAGCATGGATATACCATGTTGGCTTGTGCTGCTGCAGGTGACGTGATTTGGAGCAGGGGGTACGAATATATTTTTGGGGTATATGCCCTGGCTGAACGGTATTATATTGGTTTTCAGGATTTGATGGCACGAAACGGGTTTTATAACCTTGGACTGGTATATGAATCCTCTGATTTTCACAGAGCCGTTGCAAAAGGTGTAAAAAAATGGGCAAAGCGGTTTCATTTGAATCTTGCTTATGAAAACGGGTATCCGGTCGCTGTAAACGATTTTGAATCTATTCTTGAGCAGGCTGCACAAAAAGATTTGGACGGCCTTATTTTCAGCGCCTATCCTCCGGACTGCTACGCTTTTATTGATATAATGAAGCAAAAGGGATATCGTCCGGGAGCCTTAGCTTTTTCGATTGTACCAATCCATCCTGAATTTAACACACGTGTCGGACCTTTTGGAGATAATATCTTTGCTCCCTCCCAATGGGAACCTGATGAACGGATTCCTTTCCCAGGCACACAGCAGTTTATAAAGGACTTTAAAACTTTCTCGGGAACAATGCCCACATACCATGCCGCATCGGCTTATTCTGCATGTCAGATTCTTGAAAAGGCCGTCAGCCATACCGGTGTCATTGATCACAAAAAGATCAGAAAGTATATCAGTTCGTTTGATACGGTAACGATTATGGGGCGCTTCAAAGTGGACCACACCGGCAGGCAGGTTGGCCACAATCCTATCCTGATCCAATGGCAGGATAATAAAAAGCAAATCGTATATCCTATAAATATGCGGACAGCAGCCCCCAGGTTTCATAATTGAAAAAGTGAGGCTTGATGGTGATGGTAAAGACGTTTTATAAAAAGTATTTGCTGGCGAAGTTTATTGTTCCGGCGGCAGTACTGGGTCTTTTTTTTTCACTGCTGCTAACACGTTTGCTCCTTCCTCCCATTGCTTCTCAGATTCAGGAACATGCAGATCTGCTTTTGACCCATGCATCAGATTTAGGATTGTCTGCATGCGATGAACTGTTCAACAGAATTCTTGATCTACGGATGGAAGAAAATCCAGAGATGAACACTGCCTATAAAAAAGAGGCTATTGAGCAGATTCGGCAGATCAACAGGATTTTTCCTAAAATTCATATGGTGGTAACAGATTCAGGTTTCAATGTTATCGGTACAAGTATTCCCAAATTGCCTGGCAGCTCCTTTGGACCAGATGTTCTGTCAAGCGCATCCAACCATGTGATCAGTGTTGAATTTGACGGTGAAATGTACAGAATGACCGCCAAGTTTTTCCCGTTCTGGCAGTGGCATATTGTCAGCTTGATACGTGAATCCGATTACATGGCTTCTGTTAACTTTTCCAAGCGGATCGTACTTCTCGGTACATTTGGCGTACTTTTTATTGTCATGGCCATTATATTTATCCTCTTCATTTTAAAAATAAACCGCCCTATCAAAACCATCATCCGGGGAACAAGCCATGTGGCTGAAGGAATGCCGGTTTCTATACCGGTCCGTGGTGATGATGAGATCGCCCAGATGTCGAAAGCGTTTAATTCAATGGTAGAAAGTCTGGCTAAAGATAAGAAAAAAATCGATAAAATCCTTGAAAAACTTGGGCGGTCAGAGGCCAGATACCGTGTGCTTACAGAGTCTTCTTTGACCGGTATCCTTATGGTGCAGGATGAAAAAATCGTTTTTGCAAACACAAGGATCAGGCAGGTGATCGGTGAAAATACGGAAAGCTTTTTTGGCAAGCCTGTATGGGAGATTCTACACCCGGAGGACATAAACTGGGTCAAGGAAAGGTTGTCGGCCCTGACAGGCGGCAAAATAGAAACAGATAATTTTGAATGCCGGTTTAAAACGGGGGCCGAAGATGATGCATGGTTTGAAATAAGAACCACACTGATTCAGTATAAGGGCGAAAAAACGCTGCTTATCCATGCCGTTGACATTTCTGAAAAAAGAGAGGCCCAGAAGCGTCAACAGGCTTTGGAAAGAAAACTTGCAAGAACCCAGAGAATGGAAGCTATTGGTACCCTGGCAGGCGGGGTTGCCCATGATTTGAATAATGTGCTCAGCGGTATTGTGGGGTATCCGGATCTTCTTTTAATGGGTATGGACAAAGACGATCCATCCAGAAAATCTTTAGAGGCAATAAGAAAATCCGGCCAGAAAGCCGCACATATTGTGCAGGATCTTTTAACGCTTGCAAGGCGGAACGTGCCTGTCACTAAGGTGGTTGATTTAAATGATATTATTTCTGAATACTTTGCAAGTCCGGAGTATGAAAAGCTATTGTCCTTCCATCCTGACGTGCATGTAGAAAAATCACTTTCTTCAACCCTGCTTCCTATCAAAGGCTCTTTTGTTCACCTGTCTAAGACGGTGATGAATCTGGTTTCCAATGCTGCCGAATCCATGCCGGATGGCGGCACCATAAAAGTTACCACAGAAAACCGGTTTGTTGATTTTTCCATTGGCAGTTCTGATACTGTTAAAGAAGGTGAGTATACTGTAATGACTATTTCTGATACAGGTACCGGCATTTTACCTGAGGACAGAGAGAAAATATTTGAGCCTTTTTACACTAAAAAGATTATGGGACGAAGCGGTACAGGGCTTGGTATGGCTGTGGTCTGGGGAACAGTCAAAGACCATAAAGGGTATATTGATTTAAACAGCACAATGGGCAAAGGCACAACCTTTTCTTTGTATTTCCCGGTGACACATGAACAAAAGAGCGATGATCAAGATAAAGAGGCGTCTTTGGAAGGTTTAAAAGGGAACGGAGAGAAAATTCTAATTGTGGATGACGTTTCTGAGCAGCGCCAAATCGCTTCTCATATGTTAACGCGTCTATGCTACACAGTGTCAGAAGTTCCCAATGGTGAAGCTGCCCTGGAATTTGTCTGCCGTGAATCTGTGGATCTTTTGATTTTGGATATGATCATGGAGCCGGGAATGGACGGTCTTGATACGTATAGGCGTATTTTAGAGATAAATCCAAATCAAAAAGCCATGATTTCAAGCGGGTTTTCTGAAACAGACAGGGTAAAGGCCGCACAGCGTCTGGGTGCGTTACAGTACCTTAAAAAGCCATACACGATTAAAAATTTAGCAATAACAGTTAAACGGGCTCTTGAGAATGAGTAACACTGAGAACATGGGTCTCAGGGTTTTGGTTTTAGTCCCATCTATTAAATTATAACTCTGTGAACCGTTTATGGTTTGGCCCTGTCCGAAAGATATGATATCACAGAACGGTTTTTGACTGTGTATCAATTTTATTCCGGAGTCGTAAAAATGGAAGACCAGGATTTTTGGAACAAGCATTCCCTTCAGTTTCTTGAAATGGCATATGACACAAGCTTCAGGGAGCGCGTTGAGAAACCGGACGGATACGGAGCCCGAACCGGAGACTGCGGGGACAGTGTTGAATTTTTCATTATGGTTGAACAGGGTGTTTTATCTGTGGTTTCCTTTGAGGTGGACGGTTGCCTTAATACCACTGCCTGTTGTAATACCGTTGTCCGAATGGTTAGAGGACAGGGTATTGAAAAAGCCTGGGAAATTACCCCGGACCAGGTGGATGAATTTCTTGAAACCCTTCCCAAGGACCATTACCATTGTGCAGAGCTTGCTGTTGGCGGTTTTTACCTGGCATTGTCCGATTACCAAAATCGCGTGACAACCCGTGGTTGAACGGGCTTTGAATTTTGCAACTTTTCTAAATTCTTCAATCAGAAAAATTAAAAAACTTAAAATTACGAACGATTTTCCTGTGATTTAAAGTGGTCAAAACGCTTTAAATTACCGGTATATCTGTGTCTTTCGATATCTCTTGCAAATGGCATGGTTTCTGCACATTGCAAATTGAGTAGGGCGGTTATGCAGTTTTAACTCAATTGCCAAGGGATTATGGATTATGAAAAAGAAAGATGGGCTAAAAATTATGCTGGTTGATTATGACAAGCATGTTAGAGAATCGCTCAAACTCTTTTTCAAAACCAGCCAGAATGATTTTCTTATATTCAAATCTGCGTCACAAGGATTGAATTCCCTTAAACATCAGCGTGTGGAAGTCGTCATCTCTGACTATTTCCTTCCGGATATGAACGGTATTGAGTTTTTAAAGGAAGCGGCCCGTATCCAGCCGGAAGTGCGACGGATCCTTATTGCTACCATGACCTGTGGGGACATGGAAGATCAGGTCCAACAAGAAGGTATTGACCGGTTTCTTGAAAAGCCACTGACAGTTGCGTCTTTGGATACAGTGATCGATGAAATGGAAAACCTTAATGTGTCTAACCATAGTCGGAGATAAAAATGGAAGAAAAGCAATCATGGGATTGGAGTACCCAGGCCAAGGAAATTCCCTTTAAAGAATGGGAGTCCAAGTACAACTGGGTAGAAGAACCCTGTATTTCTCTGGACGGAGAATCCATTGCCAGCATAGTCAATCTGGATGAAATGGCTTTTGGTATTTGTGAAAACGGTAATCTTTGGGACGGTGAACACGAAAAAGCTTGGAGCCTTAAAGCCCTTCCTGACAACCGTTATGCAGTCTGCGTCTGTCAGGATGAAGAATGGAGCCTGGTTGTAGACGGTCAGCCCTGGTCAAACCAGTTTGATTTTATCTGGAACCTTAAGACTAGTAAAGACGGCTCTCACATTGGTATCGCCTTTCAGCGGGACATGGAATACGGCATGGCCGTTAATGACCAAGCCTGGGAAGAGGGATACGAAAACATAACCGGTATGACTCTGTCTCAAACAGGAAAAACCGCTGCAGTTGTCCAGGTAGATGGTATGGCGGCAGCAGACGTGGATGCGTTTGCAAAAGGGCTTTTTTCTGTAGCCAAAGATGGTAATCCGGGGAAAGAACGGTTTCTTAATATCTGGGATATCAGCTTTGACGAATCAGGTGACCGTTTGGCCTGGGCTGTTCGTTTAGACCGTGAAAATTATGGGATAGCCGTTGATGGTTCGGTGTGGGACAGCAGGTTCCAGGCAGTATGGCGACCTATCTTCTGCAATGGGGGCACCAATGTAGTCGCCCCGGTCAGAACCGGTGGTAAGTGGTATTTATACAAAGATGGATCACAGTTATGGCCTTCAGCATATGAAAATATCTGGCGCCTTGATGTTAATCCGAAATCAAATGAAATTGCCGCTGTTGTTGCCTCTGAATTTGGAAAATGGAGTATTGCTCAAAACGATCGAATCTGGTCCCTGTCATGGGATGGTATGGTTCGAGATATCTACCATTCAAAAGACGGTTCAGCGCTGGTTGCAGTTTTCAAGGATAACGGATATTGGGGGCTGGCTGTAAACGATAGGGCATGGCAGTTGTCCTGCGATAAATTGTTTATGCCCAGTATCAGCGATGATGGGTCCGTGGTTGCCGTATGCTTTGAAAAGGACGGGCAATACTTTACTGCAGTAAACGATAATGTGGTAGCCGGTCCTTATACATATATGGCTGATCCCGTCGTCAGTCCTGATAAAGACAAGGTACTGATCAAGGGCATTGTGAACGGGATATATAAACGTAGCATTGCAGCCTTGTAAGGAGAGTGAAAATGAACGCTTTTATTGACTTTATCATGGGGCCTATGGTCTGGATTTCAGTTTTTTTCTTCATAGGTGGAATCGTTTTTAAACTGTACCGCATTATTCGCGAGGCCAAGGAAAAAGAGGCTTTCATATTTTCTTATCTGTCTCTTTTTCATAGTCTTAGGTCCATTGGCGCATGGCTTATTCCTTTTTTCCCAAGATCCACCCGGCAGCAGCCTGTGTTTTACGGGGTGTCCTATCTGTTTCATCTGGGGTTGTTTGTTGTTCCGCTTTTTTTATCAGCGCATGTGGTCCTTATAGAAGAGGCATTTAATATTTCCTGGCCCGTGCTCAATGATACGCTGGCGGACATCGCCACAGTGCTAATCATCTCAGCCCTTGTTTTTTTCGGAGGACGGCGGATTATAGTACCTGAAATTAAGTTTTTAACCTCGGCCAAAGATTTTGGGCTTCTTTTAATTGTTCTACTTCCATTTCTAACTGGGTTTTTAGCTTATCATCAGGTGTTTGCTTACCAATGGATGATGATCGTCCATATTCTTTCCGGGGAATTCATGTTGATCATGATTCCGTTCTCACGGTTTTCCCATATGATTTTTGCGCCCCTTACCCGGGCCTATACCGGCTCGGAATTTGGAAATGTAAAACATGCCCGGGACTGGTAAACTTGAATATAACAAATCAATACCGGACATTAAAAAAGGTTAATCCGCTAAGGAGATTAAGATGCAGGAGCCATCAATTATGGAAACAAAAGAGATGGAAATAAATACGGACCCGGCCATTGAAGACGGGCTTGAACGATTGAGCCCCGAAAGAATAACCCAGGTGATCAACCAGGTCCTTGAAAAAGAAACAGGGGCCCGCTTTAAAGCATATGTTGAGACATGTATGCGCTGCGGGCTTTGCACGGATGCATGTTCATACTTTTTGTCCAATGACAGGAATCCAAGATTTTCACCGGCTGCCAAAGTTAAGCAGACCATTTGGGAGATGCTTGATAAAAAAGGCAAAGTTTCAAAGGACTTCTTGCGAAAGGCTGTTCGTATCGCTCATCTGGAATGTAACCTTTGCAGAAGGTGTTCCATGTACTGCCCGTTTGGAATCGACATTGCCTACCTTATTTTGCTGGTAAGGCGTATTTGCCATAAGCTTGAGATCACACCACAATATATCCAGGATACAGTCAATTCCCACTCAGTGACCTTAAACCAAATGTGGGTAAAAGAAGATGAATGGATTGATACCCTGCAATGGCAGGAAGAAGATGCAAGAGAAGAATTCGAAGAGTTGCGTATCCCTTTAGATAAACGGGGTGCGGATATCATGTACTCTGTAATTGCACCCGAACCCAAGTTCCAGGCAGGCTTGATCTACCAAGCTGCTGTAATGATGCATGCCGCAGGGTTGAACTGGACCATGCCGTCTATGCCCGGGTGGGACAACTCCAACATGGCAATGTTCACTGGGGATAATGAGATTTCAGGTAGAATTGCCAGGACATTTTTTGAAGCTGCAGCAGACTTGAATGTTAAGCGGATTGTCATGGGGGAATGCGGCCATGCTTTCCGGTCCGTTTACGATGTCGGCAACCGATGGGTGTCTTGGGCCATGCCGCCGTTTGAAGTTGTTCATGCCCTTGAGTTTTACCATGAATTGCTCGAAAAAGGCCGGCTTACCATAAAAGAAAAATATAAAAAGAAGGTAACACTTCATGATCCGTGCAACGTTTCCAGGGGACGCGGACTTCATGATATGGCCAGAAAAGTTGTAGATATGACGTGTTCGGACTTTGTTGAAATGACCCCAAACAAGGAACACAACTATTGCTGTGGTGCAGGGGGCGGCGTGATCAACTGCGGACCTCCGTATAAAGCTGAAAGGATGGTCAACAACCGGATCAAGGCTGAACAGCTTAAGGCAACAGGAGCCGAAGTTTTGATCGCACCGTGCCATAACTGCCATTCAGGCCTTGAAGATATTGTTCATCATTATGAGTTGGACATGGAAGTCAAATTCCTGGGGGACATTATTTACGAAACCATGGAAAAGAAAGTTTATACGCCGGGAGAATAAAATGAAAACAAAAATTTTGATACTTGCATTTATCCTGTCGGTTTTGGGTGCCTGGACAGCAATCTCCAGTCAGGACAGTGGGTCTGAAGAGTTGATCAGGATGGATACGTCTGCCTTTGATACGCTGCGCCGCCCGGCAGCCGTGTTTGATCATGATACCCATAATGAAACAGCTGAACTGGAAGATTGTGCCATATGCCATCACGTTTGGGAAGACGGCAAGCTTATTGAAGATGAATCCAGTGAGGACAGCCCGTGTTCCGAATGTCACGGCTTGAAGTCAAGTCCTGAAAATTCAATGGCTCTGGCCAATGCATTTCACACTCAGTGCAGGGCCTGCCATATTGATAAAGGTAAAGGGCCGCTGCTTTGCGGAGAGTGCCATATAAAAGAATAGTGGAGAAGGATAATGAGTCAAAAGAAAATAATGATTGTAGATGATGACCCGGCCATCACCCGTTATCTGGATGCTTTGTTTCAGGACAATGGGTACCTGACCTGCATTGCCACTGACGGCAAGGGAGCCATGGATGTATACAAAGCAGAAACCCCTGATTTGATTACGTTAGACCTGGAAATGCCGGAAGAGTGGGGACCTCGTTTTTTTAGAAAATTATCTAAAATCAAAGGTTTTTCAACACCTGTAATCGTGGTTTCCGGCTTATCAGGTCGTAAATATTCAATTCCCAAAGCAGAAGCCTACTTTGCCAAACCGTTTGACAAAGATGAATTGCTTACAACTGTGGGAAACCTTCTAAATAATTAAGAGCGGATATAAGGTTTAGCCGGTTTAGTTTCTTTGCTATTGCTCCATGTTAAGGAGCGGTTAGGCCATGGCTTAACGCCGGCTCGCCTTGTCATAGAATAATCATGTTTAAGACGATTCTATTTGCCACCAACGCTTCTGAAGCCTGCGATGCTGCTGCAAAAACAGCATTTGAGCTTGCGGACAAATATGACGCCGCATTGACCCTGGTACATGTCTGTCATCAAAATGCTTCGACTGCAGGAGTGGAAGAAGATGCTTTTAAAAACCAATCAGATTATGATCACTTGGATGGCGAGCGCAGGATTAAGTTAAAAAACACTATTAAGGGCATGTATGCCCATCTCGCTCAAAAACACAGAGAACCAACTTTAGAACTTCTACTTGGTAAGCCTTGGAGCAAGATTCTCGAGTATGCAGAGCATATAAACGCAGATTGTGTTATTCTAGGCGGACATGTCCGGCAGGGCAATCCGTCTACCGAGCGTTTCAGGGGCTTTGTCGGGTCAACTATACAGGCGGTTACATATGGTGCCCTTTGTCCTGTCTTTGTAGTTAGCCGCCCTTGTGAGACCTGCTTTTGGTATTTCAATCAAATCGTGTTTGGTGCCGACTTTTCCGCTGAGTCCATAAAGGCATTTGAATTCGCCTATGAATCTGCCAAACTCATGGGATGCCGTCTCCATCTTTTTCATGCGCTGAATATAGAAACATCCCAAGCAGGAGTAGGGCCGGGGCAGATGTCTATAGAGAATCGCATAAAATCAGCGAAAGAAAATATTCATGACATGTATGTTTCCCGGATGAATAATTTTGATAATTATGAGATTTGTGTGTGGGAAGGGGTTCCTTACGTAGAGTTACTCAAGTTTTCAAGGGAAATTCGTGCAGATCTTATCGTTATGGCCCGTCACACCGGAGAACAGCAAAATGATACGCCATCAGTTGGCTCCACAGTGGAACAGGTCATACTCAGGTCTGCTTGTCCGGTTGTCAGTGTTAATGTTCCTGATCCCTTCTAATTTACCTGAGAAAGAATCTTTAGGTTTCGGAAACCAGATCCCAATTTGACATAAAAAAAACTGATGTTATCATAGGGAGAATTCCAAAAAGTAATTCAGGAGGAGACGAATAATGGCTGAGAAAATGACTATTTTTGAGGCCGTGGAAGCGTTTGAGCTTTACGACCTTTTCCAGGAAATACTCGATACGTATGAAACTGATTTCTACACACGCACACAGATTGATACAGACCTTAGAGACCTGATTGAAGAGCATGAAGACATATATGAGTTTAGCCAGGATGATGAAGGGAAATTTGCCGAGAGTTTTGAGCGGAATTTAAAAGATGCATTGAATATGATTTTTGAAGAGCATGGTGTGGAGCAGTTGTTTGACGACGAATTTATGGATGAAGCCATGGATGATGATGAGATTGCAGGTATATACAATGATGGGTTGGAAGACGATTCCATGAGCGAACACGATGAAGATGACCAGTTTGAAGAAGGCGGCAGTCTGTTCTGATATACAGGAGACATGAAATGGATATACAGCAGTTTAGATTCAGTAAAGACAATTTAGGATACCTGGTTTATACAAAAAATTACGGTATTGCAATTGATGGTGGCGCTGTTGACGAAATTATAGAGTTTGCGAATAAAAAAAATGTAAAAATCATTATTGTTACAAATACGCATAATCATGCAGACCATACACCAGGAAATGGACAGCTTGTTGAAAGAACAGGCGCAACGTTTTTAGATTGTACAAAATTTTGTCAGGGACAAATACTTGAACTGGAAAACGGGCAGGGGCTTGAGGTGTTGCTTACACCGGGACATACAACTGATTCTGTTTGTTTTAAAGGGGAGGGCTTCGTTGTTACCGGGGACACGCTTTTCAACGCAACTGTGGGCAATTGCTTTTCAGGAGATTTGAAAGCCTTTTATGATTCTTTACTCCAATTGATGGCCTTGCCCCATGACACCCGGGTGTATGCCGGTCATGATTATGTAGCTGAATCTTTAACCTATGCACGTATCATTGAGCCAGACAACCCGGATCTTGAGGCGTACAAAGAGATATATGATGAAGATCATGTTGTCTCATGCTTAAGTGATGAATTAAAAGTCAATCCTTATATCCGGTTTAATGCCCCCTCAATGATATCTCGGCTTGAAGAAAAGGACCTGCCAAGAGAATCCGGCTATGACCGATTTTCTTCTATTATGGAGATATATTGATTTCTTTTTGCCTTCCCCATTGATTATCTTCCAATAGAGATTAACTTTTTATAAAATTTTTCAAGTTTTTATGCCGGCTGTCAGCAACAGGCGGCGTAAGATGTTGTAGACATTGATTATATTGGAGTTTTCCTGGATGCTTGATAAAAACAAGAAGCCCCTTGATTCTGAACCGGTTTTTGCCTTGGGACGTCAGTTGACTATAGAGTATTATGATTGCGGCCCGGGGACCCTGCTTGAAAAAGATGATGTTGAACAGACATTGCTAACGGCCGCCAGGGACAGTGGCGCAACAGTTATAAGTAGCTCATTTCATAAGTTTGATCCCCAGGGCGTGTCAGGTGTGGTCATTATTGCCGAATCTCATTTTACCGTACATGCCTGGCCTGAACACAACTATGCTGCAGTAGATATTTTTACTTGTGGAGACAATATAAATCTGGACACAGCTATTCACGCTATGCAGTCAGGCTTTGCTTCTAAGCGGGTTGTTGTCTCTTCCGATCAGAACCGGGGGCTTCTTGATACGGTAGGGGCCTCTCGGCAAAGAACTATCGATGATACAGTCAGGGACAGGGACACCCTTCCTATCTCATGGAAAAAGGCATACGAAAACAGCAGTCCTTGGGGGGTGCTGACTTCTGTAGACTTATATGACTGTGATCCGGATAATATCCGGGATGCAGATTATATTAAAGAATTTGTAGTCAAGCTTTGCGAAAAAATTGAGATGAAACGTTTTGGAGACTGCCAGGTCGTTCATTTTGGAGAGGATGAAAAAGTAGCAGGGTTTTCCATGACTCAGCTTATTGAAACCTCTCTGATATCAGGGCATTTTGCCAATGCAACCAATACGGCCTATCTTGATATTTTTTCATGCAAATATTATGAGCCCCGTGATGTGGCTGAGTTTGCCAGGTCTTTTTTCAAAGGCGCCCATTACAAAATGCAGGTAGCACTAAGACAATAAATTGAGTGACTCGGACAAGCCATATATATGAAAAATTTAAGCAAAATTGAAAAAGGATGGTTTTCTGAAATCTGCCCCATGTGGGAAGGCGTTGCCTTGTCGCTTCAAGTAGATGAAGTCTTATACAGCAATAAGAGCCAATACCAGCAGATCGACCTTTACCAGACCCGTTCCCATGGCAAAATGTTGGTGCTTGACGGAATTATCCAGCTCACAGAGCGGGATGAATTCAGCTATCAGGAAATGATGGCTCATCTGCCCCTGTTCTCCCATCCAAATCCTAAAAACGTTCTTGTCATTGGTGGTGGTGACGGTGGTGTGCTAAGAGAGATTGGTCGGCATAAAGATATTGAAACCATTGATTTTTGCGAAATTGATCCTGAGGTCATTGAGGTGTCAAAACAGTTTTTACCGAATATGGCCTGTGGTTTTGACGATCCAAGGTTAACCGTGCATATCAGGGACGGCAATACCTTTGTAAAAGAGCATGACAAAGAGTATGACGTTATTATCGTTGACTCTTCTGATCCGGTTGGACCAGGGGAAGTTCTTTTTGAGCGACCGTTTTATGAGCATTTGAAACAGGCATTAAGGCCCGGAGGATTGGTCGCAACCCAGGGAGAATCTTTTTTTCTACACCAGGAGTGTGTTGAAAATCTCATCCGGATTACCAGCACTCTTTTTCCTGTTCACGGATTTGCCAATATTCTTGTACCGACATATCCTGGTGGACATATTGGGATCTGTTTAGGCTCCTTGGGTCCTGAGTTGAAAATACCTGCAAGACAAATCCCCGAAGATCTGCAGAAACAATTGAAGTATTATTCCAAGGACGTTCACATGGCCGCCTTTGTGTTGCCTTACTTTGCTGAAAAAATGCTCCGGGGTGGTCATGACTGATACTTCCAGCTCAATTGCCGGCCTTGAAATAAAACTGGTGCAAACCGCGTCCGTACCAGAAATGGTTGATTTGTATAAAAATGCCGGATGGTGGGAAGAAACTTATAAAGAATCTGATGCATTCCTAAAAAGAATACCAGGTGACTCAGCCTTGTTTGCAGGCGCATTTATTAATGGTAAAATGGTCGGCATGGGAAGGGCTCTTTCTGATCTTTGCAGTGATGCTTATATTCAGGATATCGTGGTACTTTCCGATTTCCAGGAAAAAGGAATTGGCAGGAAAATCGTACGATTTTTGATCAAAGAACTTAAAGCAAGGGGAGTGGATTGGATCGGTTTGATTGGTGAACCCGGTACCCAGTCCTTTTACGAGAAAATGGGTTTCAAAATAATGAAAGACTATATCCCTTTTAAGTTAGAGGAGTGATCATGGACACACCATGCTGTGAAGCAGATTCCAATGCTCCAGATCCAGTACAGGACCCTGTCTTAACGTTGAATCAGGTCGGAGACTTTAACCTGGAAACCCGGTCTCTGATACTGGATTTTTTGAACCGATTTCCAAGTCAATCCTGTGAATATAATTTCGTTAACCTTTTTTGCTGGAAAGATATCTACCGCTATTCCTGGTATATTTATAAAGAACGGCTGGTTATTTACGATGGACTAAACCAGGTTATTTTCATGCCACTGGGCAAGCCTATGCTTCCAGCGTCTCTACATGTACTTTCTAAAATGTTTGAAGATATGGGGCATTCCGCCAATATTTGCCTGGCTTCAAAAGATTATCTGGAAACATATCCTGAATTTGAACAGTTTTATTCGGCCGAGCCGGACCGGGATGCGGCAGAATACATTTACCTGACAAAAAGTCTTGTGGATCTTAAAGGAACAAAACTGCACAAAAAGCGCAATCTAATTGCTCAGTTTAAACGAAAATATCCAGACCACAGAGTTCTTCCAATCACCTTAGAAAATTGTCAGACAGTTGCAGGGTTCGCAAGGGATCTTCTTATGACCTTGGATCCTGTACCTAAGTCGTTGGCTGACGAATATGTTGCCATTGAAGCAGCTTTCTCAAACTGGGAAGCTGTTGGTCTTGAAGGGCTTGTACTCATGGTCGCAGATAAGATCGCAGCTTTTTCCGTATTCAGTCCCTTGACTGACGATACCTGGAACATTCATTTTGAAAAATCAAATATGGCATTTAAAGGCGCAGCCCAGGTGATCAACCGGGAAACAGCGTTTGTTCTGGCTGATAGGGCAACGTATCTTAATCGGGAGCAGGACTTGGGCATTAAAGGGCTTCGTCAGGCAAAGCTCTCCTATGAACCGGATCACCTATTGATACCTTATACGCTTACTTTTAAGCCTCACCCAAGATCAGATTCCTGATACCTGTTCGCACAAAAACGATAAAAATCTTTAGGGTGTTATTTCCTGGCCTCTGGAGGTAAAGGATATTCCCTGTTGGGATTGTGTTCCGATCATGATTGATTCCACGATTGGTGCATTGATTTCTTTTTTTGCATGCCATTTCACAATGAAATTGGCGCCTGAGCCTCCTGTTTCATCAGGAGAGGGGACCACATACCGGGTTGAGGCCATGGGCTTTAGGGTGATTGGATTTTCCAGGTAGTGCCTGACCAAGCCACCTTCAGTGCCATAATAATCTATTGTGGTTAATGTCAGGGAAGATCCAGCGTCAATATTTCGGATACTCAAGGTAATTGTGAGCATATAGGGCCGGGCTTTATGTCCGATATAGATGTGCGAATACGCCGGCACATAGAGGGTTTGACCTTTTGAAAGAAATGGCTTTGCCCAAGCTGTACCTGCAGTTGTGGTAATTGATATAATAGCGATGAAAAGCAAGGCGATACTATATTGTTTGCACCGTTTAAAACTCTCAGTCTGAATATTGCTGCAACGCAAGAAAAAAATTGTCATGATGCCTCCAAAATTACAGTGGAACGATAGTTATAGAAAAAGTATTATCAGTTCTGTCGGTTTAATTCCAGATCTATTCGTTAAGACTATAAAGGTCTCATAATCTATAAAAAAGTACGTGCCCCTAAAAAGTGTCGTCTAAAGTAGGAGTTATCTAAATTTGACCGGGTAATCTGCCTCCCTTTGCCCGGAGCATGGATGAACGCGTTGGCCCCGGTATATATGCCCACGTGGATATATGTTTTTTTCCCAGGGGCAGAAAAAAAGACAAGATCGCCTGGCAAAGCTTTCGCTAAAGAGATTGGCCGCCCCTTTTTCATCTGATCTATAGCGGTTCTTGGGAGGGGGATGCCGGCGCAAGAATACGCATAAACCACAAGTCCTGAACAATCGAATCCTTGAGCAGGGGACGTTCCTCCCCATGCGTAGGGCGCACCAATATTGTTGTTTGATGCATCTATAATCTGCTGCCGTTGTTGAGAAACACTGCCAGGTACCATAGTCGCAGTTTGGTGACTCCCGGCGGTGTCATCGGGGGATGTATGTGATGATGGTACAACCGCTGGCGATTTAGAACATCCAAATAAAATCATCACCGCCAGAAATATGGGCAGATTAATGAGAATTGTTTTTTTATTGGATAGAACCAAGGGAAAGGGTTCCTGATTTGCTGACACGGATTATTGGCCTGAAACTGCCGACATCTAATTTAGCATCAAAGCTGTAAGAGAGCTCATCCGGATTCTCTTTGCCGGCAAGATCTGCAAAGAACGCTATGCTGTTGAACAGGCTGACAGTCGCAGTCAGAAGGATTTCACCTTCACCATATGCTTCAATAACGGGCAGATCATTGGAAACACCAGTGAGAATTTTATACCCTTCAATACTGACAGTATATGCTACTCCTTCAAGCTCAAGATCAACTCGATTGGGGTTTAGAATATGTAAGCCAATTTCAAATCGAGGAGCTGCTCCCTGTCCGGGTAGGGTTTTAAAAGATGATACCGTAACTTCTGGCGTCTCATAACCGGTGCCAATACCGGCACATCCGGCAGTTAATAGTGAAATGCAAATGAAAAAAAGAAAAAGCACATAGCGAGAAGAGGGCATAACAGTTCCTGATAATTTGTTTATCCGATAGTATCGAGCAAAGAGCCTATTGTTTCGTCATGTATTTGTATGGTTTTTGCGTTGGCATCAAAACCATGTTGGGAAGCAATCTGCTGGACCAGCTCTTCTGCAATATCCGTATTGGACAACTCTTTAAGGGACCCGTCATCCTTAAGTGGATCTTCGACAAGAGGGGCACCACCCTGGGTTTTGGTAATATAGGTCTCCACCGTCCCATTCTGGCCTTCAACATTATATGCCCTACTGGCTTTAAATTCATCGGACAGGGCATTGGCAACGTTGTTTGAGGAAACTTGCATTTGCCTGGAAAATGCCTGCAGGGCAGATACGTTGTTATGGATGGTTGACGTCATGGATTCCCTCCCGGTTGTTAAATCTAAGCATGCATAATACCAAAAAAATGTATTGAAGACAAATCAGGGGCTATTTACTTGTAAAAATATAATTATCCCTTGCCTTTTGCTAACGATACACGTTTAAAGTATGTCAGACTTTTAATACTTATTTATAATTTATCGGTCTTTACTTTATAAAACAATAGGCCGTTGGAACCAAAAATGGAGGTGTAACATGTTTGATCCTAAAAATTGTGTCATGCTGCTTGTGGATGTCCAAGGACAACTGGCTCAACTCATGCACCAGAAAGATGCGCTTTTCAATAACCTTGAAGCCTTGATTAAAGGAATGAAGGTTATGGATATACCCATCATTTGGATGGAGCAGATTCCGTCAAAACTTGGGCCCACAACTGAACGTATCGCTGCATTGATGGAAGGGCAAAGACCGATAGAAAAGTTTTCATTTTCCTGCTGCGGAGAACCCGAATTTATGAAAGCCTTTGACGCTCTTGGTCGCAAAGAGGTTTTAATAACAGGAATTGAAACTCATATTTGTGTATTTCAGACAGGTATAGAGCTAATGGACAAAGGGTGCAAAGTTCAGGTGGTTTCAGATTGCGTCTCCTCAAGAACACCTGAAAACAAACAGGTGGGGCTTGACCGGTTAGCCCGGGCTGGTGCTGAAATTACCAGTGTTGAAATGGCTTTTTTTGAATTGATGAAAGCGGCTGAAGGTGATGCCTTTAAACAGGTTGTCAAGTTGATCAAATAAGAATATTAGACAGCTATCTGGAAGGTAGATGTGTCATCTTCAGGTAAGCCATTTACTCTGGTGTATGCGTCGGCTGCTTCTTGCTGAGTATTACCAAAGGCCTGGTTCTCTCTTTGCTCTGCCTGTTCTTTTGCCTGGAGCATTGTGATCTCGGACATAGCTTTAGCTGCTTCTGAAGCAGCACTGGCAGCAACCTTCATATCCTGGGAAGACGGGTCAGCAGGGGCCAGGGCAGCACTTCTAATCTGCCGCATTTTCTGCAATGTCGCTTGTGGGTCTCCGGGGACAGGAGAAGTATCTATACCAACTTCACCGCCCACTGCATAATTTTTTCCGTCAGGGCCGCGCTGGTAAGAGAAGTTGGCAGCTGATGTGATTAAAGCGCCTCCTGCAGACAGGTGAGCCATCTCATGGCGCCTTACTTCAGCATCAATCTGCTTGAGTTCTTCAACAACCCTTAACTCTTCCTCTGTGAGTTGGGTCTGCCCAGAACCGGATTCCTGGCTATTTTGAACCGGTTGCTCTTGCTCTGCGGGGCGTTCCGCTTGGCCTTCTTGGGGTCCCGTAGCGGTTGAGTTTTTAGCGGATGTTTGTGCAGGGGGTATTTGGACAGGAATGGGTCCATTAGAATACATCCCTCTTGATTGAGCATAGGGATTAAATATTGAATTCTGGATATCCATATCATGTCCTTGATGGGTTCGGTGTACCCTTCAATATACGTTCTAACTCATTAATTTTCAAGAAATATTCAATATTTTTATATTGGAAGGAATCCGGCGTTGACATTGCGGCAAAGATCAGGTATTTTAAAAAGATTCGTTTTGTCGTACTTTTGCGTCAAAATGATCAGGATAAAAGCCCCAGAGGTCCGGCATGCTGGACCGGGAATATATAGAACAGATTGCTGCCGGTTTCAAGGAAGAATTTATGAGTCGACAATCCAGTGTTTCAAGGAAAACAAAAGAAACTCAGATAGAGATCAGGCTTGATCTGGACGGAAAAGGAAATGCCGAAATAAACACAGGCATCCCTTTCTTTGATCACATGCTGACAGCTTTTACAGTTCACGGTTTCTTTGATCTGAATGTGGCAGCCAAAGGGGATATAGAAGTAGATCTCCATCATACCATAGAGGATACCGGACTCGTTCTGGGTCAGGCCATTAAAGACGCACTTAAAGGAAAGGAAGGCATCCAAAGATTTGGTGATGCCAGTGTTCCAATGGATGAAGCCTTATCAAGGGTAAACATTGACCTGTCCAACCGGCCTTACCTGGTATACCATGTTCCTGATGATCTGAAATCAAGAGGGGCTTTCGACGCCTATCTGGCAAAAGAATTTTTCCAGGCTTTGTGCGTCAAAGGCGGATTTAATTTGCATATTAACGCCTATTACGGTGTGAATGAGCATCATGTGCTCGAGTCTGTTTTTAAGGCCCTTGGGCGGTCGCTGCACGCAGCCACCCGGTCAAACAATTTGGTCTCCGGGGCCTTGTCAAGTAAAGGCAGTTTATAGGTAGTTACGGCAATATCATTGACAGGTTGGATTCAGTACTTAACTTATAGACCTTGCATAACCGCTTGAAATTTTGGAGTCAGCACCACCCAAAATGTTAATTCCTGAAGAGAAAATTTCAGAAATTCTAAACACCTCGGATATAGTTGATGTTGTATCCGAGGCTGTTATTCTCAAAAAGTCAGGGAGAAACTTTTTCGGCCTTTGTCCTTTTCATGCTGAAAAAACCCCGTCATTTTCCGTAAATCCTGATAAGCAGATTTTTTATTGTTTTGGATGCAGTGCCGGCGGTAATGCGATTTCTTTTATGATGAAATATCATGGCATTACCTTTCCCGAAGCTGCACGGATGCTGGCTAGAAAATATGATATTGTTGTAGAAACCAAAGATATTGATCCGGCAAAGCGCAGAGAATTTCAGATCCGCGAATCCCTGTTCCGGCTTAACAAAAAAGTCATGGCAGCTTACACCGGCTTTCTTGAAGATCCGTCAAAGGGAAGGGCGGTACGCGATTATCTTGAGCGAAGGGGTATGACCCGTGAAACCATAGAGCAATTCAGTCTGGGATACTCTCCGGATGCCTGGGATTCGATTGTTTCGTTTTATAAAGCTAAAAAGGTGTCTAAAGCGGTTGCAGTGAATTCAGGGCTGGTACTACCGCGCAAACAGGGTAACGGGTTTTATGACCGGTTTAGAAACCGGCTGATGTTTCCCATCTTTGACATAAATATGCAGGTGGCAGGGTTCGGCGGCAGGGTCATGGACGACGGCATGCCTAAATATATGAACTCTCCTGAAACACCCGTATACAGCAAAAGCCGAATCCTTTACGGTCTTCACGCTGCAAAACAGGAATGCCGCAAACAGGATAAAGTATTCATTGTAGAAGGGTATTTTGATTTCCTGTCTTTGTATCAACACGAAATAAAGAATGCCGTTGCAAGTTTGGGAACTGCATTAACCCGTGAGCACGTAAGGATTCTTAAAGGGTATGCGGGGCAGATGGTATTGGTTTTTGATTCAGATGATGCCGGTATCAATGCGGCTAAACGAAGCATTGAGATCTTTGTTAAAGAGGGTATTGATACACGTATCCTTGTATTGCCAGAAAACAATGATCCTGATTCCTACGTGATGAAACATGGCAAGGACGCATTTTTAGCTTTGGCTAATGAGGCTAAGACGGTAATGCAGTTTTTGCTTCAATTGGCAATGGATACCCATGGCACTACTCCTGAGGGACGCATAAAAGTTCTGGATGAAATGAAGCAGCACCTTGCTTTGATCCGGGATTCGGCACAACGATCCGTATATGTGAGAGATCTGGCCGAAACCCTGAATATCGATGAAAAGGCTGTTCTTGAAAAAGTAAAAGATGCCTATGTTAGACAAAGCAATAAAAAAGCACCACTGATTCCGACTGTAGAAGAGGAAAAAGATCCTCAATTGGCTTCAGATCCCAGGGAAAAACAGATTTTAGCCATGATGCTTCATCATCCTGAATTGATTCCAACAGTGATTGAAAAAAATGTGATCCAGGCCTTTTATTCAAAGCAGCTTCAGGGGATTGCCAGGCTTATTACACAAATTCCGGCAGACAAAGATAATTTTATTACTGCTGTCATGGCCAAAGTTGATTCTGACAGGGATCAGCAACTTATTGCATCCATGGCCATGGAAGAGTTCTCCGGTACACAGGATTTGGTCAAAACAGCAAATGCTTTGATAGACCGGATTTTAAAAATTAAGAATAAAACAGATAATTTAATAATCAGTAAACTAACACGTGCGGAAAAGGGCTGTAATGCTGATGTGATGGAACTGCTCAAACAAAAACAGCAGGAAATTCAGCAATTGCATAACAGTTAATTTCTTAAGCCTTTGGGAGGCATTATATGGCAGGTAAGACCAGCAAGTCTGGAGAGAGTGTGGTGATCAGCAAGAACGAAATGCGCAAACTCATTAAGAAAGGTGAGAAAACAGGCGTTCTCTCTTTTGCCGAAATAAATGATGCAATCTCTAATGATTTAAAGTCTTTTGATCAGATAGATGATATTGTGGTTCAATTCCGGGAAATGGGAATTGAATTGGTAGATGAAGGTGACAAAAAAGGTACCAAAAAGAAAGGCGGTTCCAAAGCCAAAAAGACAGCCAAAGCCTCTAAAGCTGCCACAGCTAAAAAAGTAGCAGCAAAAGCCGAGGAAGAAGGGAAAAAAGAGAAAAAGAAAGATCTTTTCGCCCCGAAAAAAGACCGGGCTGACATGGAATTCGGCGCAGTTACCGATCCTGTAAAAATGTATCTCAAAGAAATGGGTATGGTAACCCTGCTCAGCCGTGAAGGTGAGATTGAGATTGCAAAAAAAATAGAAGTTGGCGAACGGAGTATACTACGCGCTATGCTGGACTGTCCTCTGGCTGTGAATACCATTTTCATGTACGGCCAGAAAATGGAAAAAAAGTCCATGCGTCCCAAACATGTTCTCCGGGATGTGGATGAGGGTGACGGGGCTGTGGATGAGGTGTCAAAGCAGGAAAAATTCCTTGACTCCCTGGCAAAGATCCATGAGCTGCATGATGAAAACCAAACTAAACGGGACCTGCTGACTGAAACCAAAAAAGGAACAAAGAAATATAACACCCTTCAGGATGATATCTTCAACAATACTGAAGCTATTTTTGAACTGCTCAAACGCTGGCGATTTGAATCCAACGTTATCGATACCATAGAAAAAAGCATCAGGAACACCATCGTCTGGTTCGAGACTGTGGACACCTTGCTGGACCGATGTGCAAAAACATTTAATGTTCAGCAGAGCACCATGATCAAACAGATAAAAAACCAGACTACTTTTGTTAAATGGGCAACTGCAAGAACCGACATCACCCGGGACAGGTCCACTGTTCTTTACAAAGATATCTGTGCTTTGCTGAACCAGGTTTCCTTGAGAAAAAGTTTGATCAAAGGCGGTATTGAGGACCTGAAAGCCATCACTCGGGGAATTGATAGAGGACGCAAAAGCGCTGATTTTGCAAAACGTGAATTGGTTCGTGCCAACCTTAGGCTTGTTGTAAGTATTGCTAAAAAATATACCAACCGCGGGTTGCAGTTCCTGGATTTGATCCAGGAAGGAAATATCGGCTTGATGAAAGCGGTAGATAAATTCGAGTACAGGCGTGGGTATAAATTTTCAACCTATGCCACCTGGTGGATTCGCCAGGCCATTACCCGTGCTATTGCGGACCAGGCCAGAACTATCCGTATCCCGGTACATATGATCGAAACCATTAATAAGCTGATCCGGACTTCAAGATATCTGGTTCAGGAAATGGGTAAAGAACCGTCACCGGAGGAAATAGCTGAAAAAATGGAAATTCCTATCGATAAAGTGAGGCGGGTTCTTAAAATTGCCAAAGAGCCGATTTCGTTGGAAACCCCCATTGGTGAAGAAGAAGACAGCCATCTTGGAGATTTTATAGAGGATAAAAAGTTTTCTATCCCCTCCGAGGCTGCTATTGATTTCAGCTTGGCAGAGCAGACCCGTAAAATTCTGGCTACTTTGACACCCAGGGAAGAAAAAGTATTGAGGATGCGGTTCGGTATCGGTGAGAAATCTGACCATACTTTGGAAGAAGTCGGTAAGGATTTCACCGTAACAAGGGAACGGATCAGGCAGATTGAAGCCAAGGCCCTAAGAAAGCTTCGCCATCCCACAAGGAGCAAGAAGCTTAAGACCTTTATCGAGAATTAACGCTTGACACTAAAAGGTCATTACTATATATATTGCAAGTTTGCTTGGATGCAACAGCAGTAACGGCTTAGCGGGCCCATAGCTCAGTTTGGCAGAGCCACCGGCTCATAACCGGTCGGTCCCTGGTTCGAATCCAGGTGGGCCCACCAAAAAGACCTTCCAAGAAGGTGAAGCGCTACTTAAAGATATAGCCGATGAATGTGATAAAACGAAAAAAAGGACAGTCAGGTCATATATGAATATGCCTGTAAAGCAATACAATAAGAAAGCAATTACAAAGCGTGGTATCTAACCACGCTTTTTTTATTTAAGGACTTAAGATCCGGAATCGTATGGCACCCAAAGTAAAAGAGATCATTGATATTGTTGATCAAATTGCACCATTTAAACTCGCGGAATCCTGGGATAATTCTGGATTACAGGCAGGTGACCCAAGCTGGTCCGTATCCAAGTTATTGGTTGCTTTGGACGTCACACCCGCTGCAATGGAAGCTGCGGTAAAATTAGGGTGTGATATGTTGATCAGTCATCACCCCCTGATCATGTCGCCTGAGAAAGTTCTGGACTTCAGCCGGATGCCGGGATCTGTGATTTATGCTAGCGCAAATGAACAGATTGCAATTGTGTCTGCTCATACAAATTTGGATAAGGCCAAAGACGGGCTCAATGATTATTTCGCACAGGCTCTGGGAGTTACATGTGACGGGCCGTTTTTATCAGATCCTCCAAGTGATACTCAGGAGGACGGCATTGAAGGCCTTGGGCGTATGGGACAGTTTGAACAAGCCATCACTTTAGAAGCCCTGGCCGGGTTGATCAAACAACACCTGGATATTCCGGGGGTCCGTGTTACTGGGCCTCTTGATTCTCTGGTAAAATCAGCGGCCTTGTGTACTGGGTCCGGTGGGTCATTGACATCGCATTTTTTAAAATCATCGGCAGAGGTATATATTACAGGAGACCTAAAATACCACGAGGCCAGGGATATCGAGGCCGGCGGTAAAACTGCTGTCGATGTGGGGCACTTTGCTTCGGAGCATATTGTCGTTGATCTTCTGACACAGCGCCTTGACAAGGAATTTGCGGCCCGGGGATACAAAATTGAGACTCACGGATTTAATAAAGAGAAAGATCCATTTACAATAATTTGAGGATAGAAATCATATGTCAAAACCAGAAATTGCCACACTTGTGAAACTTCAGGAGGCTGAAACCGAGATTGTAAGACTCCAAAAGGTGCTTGAGGAGGTAGAAAAAAAGAAAAACAAGCTGGCATCCAGGCTTAAACAATTTGAAAACGCTCTCAATGAAAACCAGGAAGAACTGGAGCGGGCTCAAAAATCGTGTCGGGACAATGAACTGGAAATTAAAATTGTTGATGAACGGATCATCAAAAGCAATGAAACCCTTCGCAATGTAACGACAAACAAGGAATACCAGGTATTGCTCAGGGAAGTCGATGACAATAAAAAACGCAAAGACGCCCTGGAGACAGAACTCCTTGAACTCATGGATGAGCGGGATAAGTCCCAGGCAATCGTTGAGGAAAGCCAAAAAGAGTATCAGCTTTTAGAAGAGCAGATCCGGTCTGAACAGGGTGAGATTGAAAAGCAATCCACTGAGGACCGTGAGCTTTTAGATGAGTACTTGGCACGTCAGGAAGAAATCGGACAGACCCTGGACCCTAAACTTATGGAACGCTTCAGGAAGATTTCTAAAATGAACCAGGGATCTGCCGTCTCAAAAGTAAATGATCAAGTGTGCATGGGGTGCTTCATGAATGTTCCGCCGCAGATGTATATTGAAGTACAGCGGGGAAATACCTTGATATCATGTCCACAGTGCAGCCGGATTCTTTATTACGAAAACAATTAACCCCATACAATGGGTACTGTTTAATAATTTCGGTCTGACCGGAACAAACGATCGCCGGGTGAGAGATCACCGGGAGGAAAGTCCGAACACCGCAGGACAGGACGCTCCATAACGTGGAGTCACGGTAACGTGAAGGAAAGTGCAGCAGAGAGTAGACCGCCACATGCCGCAAGCGGCGTGGGGTAAGGGTGAAACGGTGCGGTAAGAGCGCACCAGTTCCCTGGGTGACCAGGGAAGCTTGGTAAACCCCGTCCGGTGCAAGACCAAATAGGGAAACGCCTGAGGGCTGTCCGTCTGAGTTTCCGGGTAGGTTGCTTGAGGTGTATGGCAACATGCATCCTAGATGAATGATCGTTGATCCGGCTCCGGGTAACTGGTCCGGATAACAGGATTCGGCTTACGGGCCGGTCAGGCCGAAATTATTATTAATGTCAGATAGGCACTTATGATTGAGATCTGTGATATTTCTTTTAAAGAGAAAGCAAATATATTTTCTTTTGAATACCTGAAGTGCATTTTATTCATCAACAACCTGGATGATAATAATTACATTTTTACCAAAAAGCTTTACTCAAAGCTGATCACAACGTCTCACCTTCTTGAAGATTTTTTAGATTTCCATGGTGCAAAAAAAAATAAGGATTGGGTGTTTTACCGGGAGCTATCTGCCACGATCCGCCACCTGTCTCTTGCCTGTTACTCTCAGCGCCACATTTTGAACCGGTTTAAATTTTATACATTTGAAACCGAAAACCATGATTTGTTCAAACAAGAAGCCCTGGATACCTTAAAGATCATCCAGGACTCCATAAGACTTGCTGTTCCTGTTATCCTGGATGAGGCGGAACGGCTGGGCATTACTATTCCGAAAATAGGATATGATTTGGGATATTTCCCCGGAATTACTTCCACGGAACAGTTAGAGCACAATATTGATGACACGTTGGTGAAAAGTAACCAGAAGAAAAATTTAACCCGGATCTCAAGTGAGTTTTTAGAAGCAATCAGGGATTTCGAGCAATTTTCCTTTTATGAGCGCTACGATCTTAAAACGATAAATAAACTGGTTCCCGAAAAGATCAACGAGGTAATCATCAGGAGTTATGAGATGCGAATCCATAATATCCAGTCTTCCTTTGATTCCTATGTTGTCTCCACCCAGAATTCTTCTGAAACAGCTATTTTAAATCAGCTTCGCAGTCATTTCTCCCTGGTATTTCATATCCTTCAGGTTATGGGGCGGTTGCTTCATTTTTATGAACGCCACCTGTATGACTCAGGTCTCAAACATATGTACAAGAATATCAGTTTGTCTTTGTCTGACCTGATTGATCCGGATGTCCTATTAGACCGGGCTGTAAATTTTTGTCTTTATTATGCAGGCAGGTATTTGTCTTCTGGAAAAGAGGTGGCGTCACGAATCCTTAACGAAAACATGGAAACCTCGACCATTGAAGTAGGTATTCCCAAAGACAGGGGGTTTCACAGCCGTCCAAGTTTACTGGTTGCAAAAATCGTTCAGCACTACGGAGGGGAAGTGACACTTCACGTGGGGCCTGATCAGTTTGATGCCTCTTCTGTTTTGGACATTCAATGGGCTGGAGGCAAAATTAAAAAGGAAGAGATAGAGACGGTTCAGTTTAAAGGGGACTCAAGGGCTCTCAACGATCTTCAGATCTTGGCCGGGGTTAATTACGGTGAGGACCATATGGGAAAAGGGATACCTTTACCCAAAGAATTAACTTATTTAATTTAGATTTATGAAAGACGTCGCAGGACAAGACTCTCTAGAATGCATTGCGATTATTGTGGCCGGTGGTAAAGGTTTGCGCATGCAATCGGATCAAAAAAAACAATTTATCGAATTAGACGGTGTTCCGGTTCTGATCCGCACCCTGAAAAAATTTGACAGCCACAAAAAAATTAGCAGCATTATCCTGGTTGTTCCGGAATCGGATCTGCATTTCTGTACCCATGACTTGATCTGCCCTTATACCTTTAATTCTGAGCTTCATATTATCAAAGGAGGCACGACTCGTCAGGATTCTGTTAATAATGGACTTGCCAAAGCGCAATCGTTATGCGCTGAAAGTCAAGAAACCTTAGTGCTCGTCCATGACGGTGTCCGTCCGTTTGTTAACCATGAGATGATAGACAAAAGCCTTGACGTTGCACAAAAAAAAGGGGCTTGTATTCCAGCCATCCAGATTTCAGATACTGTAAAAGAGGTCAATACAAATGACCAGGTGTGCCGGACCATAAGCCGGGAAAAGCTTTTCCGGGCTCAAACCCCACAGGTATTTCAACTTCCTGTAATTCTTGAGGCCATGTCTAATGCCCAAGCGACAGATTTTTCAGGTACTGATGAAGCGTCTTTGTGTGAACATTTAGGTATACCTGTTCATGTGGTTGAAGGTGACCGGTTCAATATAAAACTAACAACGCCTGAAGATCTGACATTGGCCCGTTTTCTTCTCAGCATAGAAGAATAGATTAAAATCGTCTCTATTTAGGCGAAATACCGCAGTATTTTTCAATTGCAGCTTTTAGCTTTTGGGGAATACGAACGGACTCTCCTTTATTGTTGGTGCATACCAAATTCAATTCCACCTCGTTTTTGAGCAATTCAGTTTGGTCTGTCGGATCAATGTGAATCATTTTTTGAATCATGCCAAAGCTTTTGTTCCTCATCCATGCAACCCTGGTGTCTACCATAATTGTATCTCCGTAGAAGACAGGCTTAAGATAGGTTGAATGAAGTTCGGCTATCGAAAGGTTTATTCCCTGTTTCATAAGTGAAAAATAAGAAACGCCTATGTCATCGAGAAATATATCCCGGGCCTGGTTATACAACGCAAAATATTTGCCATGGTAAATGCCGCCTCCATAGTCTGTGTCTGCTACCTGGGGAACAACCCTGACCCTGTGCCATTTTTTTGTTTTTAAAAGAAGATTCGAGTCTTTGCCAGATGCTCCAATTGCTTTATTCATAAGGTCTCACAAACTTATTGCTTTACTTTAAAGGTAAATTGTGCCACTTTTGTTAATGCTTGGCTTTAAAGAATTCGCATCTGATTTGTCAAGCATTAGTTATTGACTTTGAAATAAACTTACGCATAATAGGTAAAATAACGTCCCAATTTATACGCTAACCATCCTCGGAGGTGCCTGAAATGGCGGAAAAACCCGCAATCAAGATCGGATATCTGAAAATTACTGATCATTTCATTCTTGGTGTAACAGCACGAAAACTTGAAAAAGGTATGGAAACCTTTGAACACTGCACATTGGAACCCGTTGTTAAAAACGGATGGAATGAAGTTGCTGATGCCTTGTCTGTAAAAGCGTTGGACGGGGCGCTGGTTCTGGCACCAACTGCCATGGACCTTTTCAAATCGGGCGTTGACCTAAAGTTGCTGCTTCTGGCCCACAAATCAGGCTCTGTTCTTGTTAAAAACAAAAGAGCAAATATTCAGACAGTTGAAGATTTCGCCGGGAAAACCGTGTTGATCCCATATCAGTTGTCTATTCACAATATGCTTTTCCATAAGCTGTTGTCGGAAAAGGGACTTAAACCAGGCCGTGCTACTGAGGAAGGCATAGATGTCACCCTTGAGGTTGTAGCACCTTTCCAGATGCCCGAAGCCCTTGAATACGACGAGGAGGGCGAAATCGGAGGATTTATCGTAGCCGAGCCTTTCGGATCCCAGGTTATTGCAGCAGGTAATGGTGAAGAGTTTGAATTGTCTAAGAACCTGTGGGATAAACATCCCTGCTGTGTTTTTGTTATGCGTAACGAGGTTATAGAAAAGCATCCTGAGGCCATTCAGGAAATCTGCACAAGTTTCGTCAGGTCCGGTCTTGCCATTGACGCCCAGCCTGAGCCAGCTGCCATGATAGGTGCTGATTTCTTCTCTCAGGACAAGGATGTTATTCAGCGGGTACTGACCGATCCTCCGGATCGTATCCTTACCGGCGAACTTTATCCCCAGAAAGAAGATCTTGATACCATCCAGAAATACATGATGGATGAGATGAAAATTATGACCTCGCTTATCGATTTGGATAAATTTGTGGATACACGATTTGCCGATGCTGCCGGTGCAAAATAGCCAGCAGGTCAGAAAGATCCAGAATAGATTACAAAGGGGACCGAGCTAAAAAGTTCGGTCCTTTTTATTTTGCAGAATCTATAAAACCATAAATCTTTTCTATTGCCTTTACACCCCATTGTGGTTTGCCAGATAGGGTGGCCACACCATCTTTGTTAAACCTGTCTGTGGTTTCCTGTGCGTTAAATCCTTGGTTTTTTAGGTCGATGATGATTTTCATGACCGCTGCCTTGTATTTGGCAAGATCCTGTTCAGGGGTGATATCCGGTTTGAGCGAAGGCTGATCACCCTCCGTGTCAGTGCTATCAACCAAAGTATAAAGATCATCCATTGGTTCATCACTGCTGTTATCATCGACCAATGCCCAAAGATCATCCTGGCCTTTTGATTCAGTCTCTTCTTTGGAGGGGGCAGCAACTGCTGGTTCTTCCACCAAAAGAGACAAATTATCCATGGAAGATGTTTCTGAATCATCGGATTGACCAATGTCCTCCACTAAAGCGGACAGGTCGTCCATATCCTCGGATGTGTTGTCAGTTCCGGGTTCATGGTCCAAAAGCTGTGATAAATCATCCAGATCCGAGTCAATTGTCTGGTCGGCCTGATCAGAGGGCATATCTACAAGGCTATAGAGGTCATCTAACTCTTTTGCCGTATCTAACTCGACTGGTGGTTCATCTAACAGCACGGATAAGTCATCCAGATCAGGTATGGGAATTTCTTCATCAAGCAAAGTGGACAGATCGTCACCATTGGAACCGGCATCTGATACCGTGTCGATCAGCTCTGAAAGGTCGTCTATGTCTTCCTGGGCAAGACCTTCGTCCTCAACAAGCATGGAAAGATCGTCAAGGTTCTGATCCTCTGAATCTCTGAAGCCGTTAATGTCTGTGGCATCAATATCTGTTTCGACGGGGACCGGGTCTTCGAGTAAATCTTCAACGTCTTGAGCTTCAGATGAAACAGGATCAGAGAGGTTATCCAAGGTGTCCGGATCCAAAGCCGCCTGATCATAGCCTCCAGAATCATTTAGGGTAATGGCTTTTGCAGCCTGGCCGGCGATTTCCATTGCCTGGGAATCAACCGAGCGCTGCATGTTCATTTCCTGGAGGGCCATGGCGATGTTATTCATTGCCACAGCTTTTTTTTCTTCAGCTTCAGCACGCTTTTCTATGGCCACAGCTTTTCTTTCTTCGGCCTTGGCCCGTTTTTCATGGGCTTGTGCAATACGGTCTTGATGACCGCGGATGTCTTTAAACAGGTCTTGAATGAATTCAACAGCGTCCTGATTCATTCGAATATCCCTGGACTGTGACGGGTGATCCTGCTGGGTAGAGCTTTCTTTTTCCAGGAACTCTTCGATTTGGGACGGTAACATACCTGAATCCAACAGATCCCGGATACGCATTAGGATGGGGATGGATGACGGGGAATAAAGGTCATCGCCATTGATACGTTCACAATTGAGCAAATGATTGAACCGACTTAGAATAAATTTAACGGTTGCCTTGCCCATGTCAAGTTCACTTATGAGATCGTCAATGGTTAAGAGATTCTCCCGGGTCATTTAGTTCCTCTTTTGGCTAAGTTTATTTAAAGCGGATAACTGCTTTTTTCCGTCCTGTAATACGTTGATAGGATTCATCAGGGTAGCCCAATGCAATCACAGCATGAACTTTTTCTTTTACCGGTATATCCAAATAAGTTTTTATTAAAGGATCTGCCTTCATAGCTTCTACTGCAAACCCAATAAGGCAAGTGCCTAATCCCATTGCATGTGCACCCAGTAAAACATTGCCGGCTGCCAGCATTGCATCTTCTTTAGGGCAGCTTGCATCAGGTCCTGAGCCAATTAGAATACAAGCGGTTGCCCCATGAAAGAGGCGGTCGATGTTCTGATGTTCCATCTCATCCATAGCTTGTTTTACTGATTCATAGTATTCTACAAAGTAATTGTCTAGCGCCCTGTATCCAATAAGCTTCAAGCTCTTTCTCAAAATCACGTTTTCAGCTTTTTTATTTACCCCATCAAAAAAGCCTTTTATCTGTTTACCGAAACTGAGCACCTTTTCCCGTCCTGCAAGACAAGTATAGGTCCATTCCTGGCTATTGGTCCCTGATGGCGCCAGGCAGGCAATTTTAATCAGGTCATTTAATAGATCGGATTCAACCTCTTTTTCCTTAAAGTTTCTGCAGGAGCGTCTTGAAGCCATTATCCGGGCCAGATCTGAAACTGGAAATGATCCAAAAGGCATCCAATCAGGTTCTAAAGAGAAAGTAGAAAATTCTGTCATTGTCTTGTCAAGCGCTTTAACAGTGACAGCACCTGTTGGGCAAATGGCTGTACAATGCCCGCATGAAAGGGATTTATCACCGGTCACCTTGGCTTTACCGTTCTCCAGTGTAAGAGTTTGTGACGGGCACACAGTGATACAGGCACCGCATCCGATACAAGTTTCAGGATCAACAACAGTGGTTACTTTTCTAGGGTTCATTGTCTTATGAGCTAATTCAGATTTAAATTTTAAGTTAAATACTATACTGTTACCACAAAATCTTAAAGGGAGAAAGCGTTTATCAGCTACAACCATCCTTTCGATTAGTGTTTGACAGTGATTTTTTCAGTTGTTATATTTTTACTTAAGATTTTCGATTCAAAAACGCTCAATCCTGTATAAACCAGTAACCGTCTCGCCCGGATAACGGCGAAAATAGTCCACCGGGTAAGTGATTTTACAAATTCCAACCACAGAATCGGCAGCATTTGCCGCCTTGCTGCCAATGGGAGGGTAAAATGGCCATTAAAACAGATCCCAAATCCTTTGTTCATCATGTAGAAGCTGTAAAGAAGGGAGACCGGATTTTTGAAGATGCCTTTCAAGGCGTATCCAGGATGATCCTGGACGCAGGTATCCGCAAAGTTACGGTCAAAGGTAAAACAACCTATCAGTTCGATCTATTCAGCAGGGGAAAAAAACACCTGGTGGGAATGTATGACGAAATCAATTCATTTGTATCTTTTGTAAAAGATGCATCCGAAGGCGGCTCATCAAGAGAAATGGCTTTTGTCTTGGTTGGTGAGCCGGGTAACGGTAAAACTTTCTTTGTAGAATATATGTGTGCCCGGTACAGGGAGTTTTTATCCATACCTCAGAATATGAAATACACGTTCAAGTTCAAGGGGTTAGATAAGATTGGCGGTTATGGAAGAATCACCGAGATAGAATCCCAGACGTATGAAGATCCCATGGTACTTGCCATGAGTTTTAAAGAAAACAGGGACGCCTCAATGACCTATTTGTCTAAGCGCTTCAAGTTCAAAGACAAATCAATTGAAAATCTTTATGATAAGTACCGTCCGCTTGGTGCCTGTTCCGCTTACATATGGAATCAGATTCGGGAATACTGTGATAATGACCCGACCAAGATGATGGACTTTATAGATATCGTACCGGTACCACTAATTGAAAGTTTAGGAACGATTACCGGTAAGTATCCGGCAAAGGATAAAATAACCTCATCTGCAGTAGACCTCATGGGCGAAGAATCTATTCAGCGTTTGCTTCATATATCGGATTCCAATAACCCATACCGGTTCGATTTAAGACGAGGCGCTCTCGCCCGGGTGGCCGGCGGAGGCATTCACTTTTCTGATGAGATTTATAAAAATAAAAAAGATTTGGTGCAAGTGTATCTTGGGGTTATCCAAAACCGGATGATTGAACTGGACGGATTCAAATGGCCTATTGATACATTGATTGTTGCTACGTCTAATAATTCGGAATTCAACACCTTTTTATCAGAGCGTGAAGAAGCCCCAATCGTGGATAGATGCCGGATTTGCTATGTAGCACACAATACGGATTATAAGATCCAGGAAACACTAACTGAGTATGCAATTGGCACCGATGTGAAGCGTTCCTTGGATCAGGAAGTGCTTCATCAGGACCCCAACCTGAACTATGCTGCTTCTGTAGGTGCGGTTCTAACCCGCCTGCCCAGATCGGATAAACTTACACCGGTTGAAACAATGAAATTGGCTGCAGGCGAGGTTGCGGGTGAAAAGAGCTTAAAAACTCTTGCCGAACTGATTGACCAGTTAAACCAGGATACGGAAATTACAAAACGGTTCGGCCAAAAAGGACTTGGGCAGCGGAATTTAGGCCGGGCTGTTCAGCTGCTTTTAGAATCCTCGGAAACCAATGACGGCAAGTGCATGTTTGCCTTGGATATTTTCAATGCATTGGAACGGATCGTCCTGGATTATGTTCAGGAACCTGCAGACCGTACCAAGTTCATGGAGGATCTTAAAATCGCCCGTGGTCTTTACAGGGAGCGGATCATGACCGAGATGTTCAATGCTTATATGGATGAACCTTTAGCCATCAAAAAGGATGTACTCAATTATGTCAATATGATCATCGGAGTGGATGCCGAGCATCTTGGTCCTGACATGATGTGGAAATATAAGGACCCACAGACAGGTGAACTGAGGGCTTTAAAGATTGACGAACGGTATATCAAGAATGTTGAAGAGCGCCTTGGACTGAAAACTGAGGAACAGCGTGCTTCATTTAGAAATTCTATCCGCAAAATATACGGCCAAAAGCTTTCTGTGGATGCAAATTATGACTTTATGGATAACCTTGAACTGGTTAAGGCGATTACAGATGTAAGGCTCAAATCAGATATTGCAGGAGCTGGTTCTTTGATCGGAGCTCTTGCCAACCGGACCAATGAAGAAAATCAGAAATTGTACGATAGGATGATTTTTACAATGGATCAGAAGTTGGGATATTGTCCAACCTGTGCACAAAAGACAATAGAATATTTCTGCAGCCAAGAGGATGACAAATGATGTTTGACCGTTATTGGCTCTGGCTTTTAGGTTACGCCTCGTATCTGGGCAAAAGTTTATCCAAATTCAGGCTAAAAAGTTTGGATTTAGGATATAGACCAATAAAAAAAGAAAAACCATGTTAGCTGCTATTCCGATTCGTAGTAGCAAGAAATTCTAATTTACAGTGCATGATTTTCTTTAAGATAAAACTAAGGAGACTCCAGCCATGATAACCCTTGATGAACTTCTTGAGCGTGACCGGCAGCGGGAAGAGGACGGGTTTAACCGGAAAATCCGTATTGGCCGGATTGTTAAACCCGGAACTGGCGGAAAAGAAAAGATTATCGTGGTACCAACTACCGTAGAAGAGAAGTTTGTCCATGATGAACCTTCTTTTGATCCTGAAACCGGTGAAGGAGAGCCTTCCAGTGGGACCGGAGAAGGTGAAGAAGGGGATATCATAGGTGAGCAACCGGTTCGCCCTGAAGAGGGTCAAGGTGACGGAGAAGGAGAAGGATCTGGGGAAGGCCCTGGGGAAGGTGAGGGCGGAGAGCATGAATTTGAATCCAATGCCTATGAGCTTGGTAAAGTACTGTCCCAGGATTTTGAGCTGCCTAATCTTCAGGACAAGGGTAAAAAAAGAACGTTGGCCAGGTACATCTATGATTTAACTGACAAAAATAAAGGGGTGGGCCAGATACTGGATAAAAAAGCCACCCTCAAGCAGATTGTCCAGACCAATATTGCTTTGGGACGTATACCGGATGTTTCTGATATAAATCCTGCAGATTTCATCGTCTCTCCCCAAGATCTTGTTTATAGGATTTTATCCAGGGAAAAAGATTATGAGTCTCAGGCACTGGTCTTCTTCCTTCGGGATTATTCAGGATCCATGGGGGGCAAGGTTACAGAAGCTGTGGTTTCCCAGCATGTTATGCTCTATTCCTGGCTTATGTACCAGTATGATAAACAGGTGGAAACCCGGTTCATTCTTCATGATACAGAAGCAAAGGAAGTGTCTGACTTTTATAAATATTATTCTTACAAGGTGGCAGGGGGTACCAAAGTCTTTTCTGCCTTTAAGCTGGTCAATGATATTGTTGAGCGCGAAAGCCTGGATAGGGATTACAATATTTATGTATTTCACGGTACTGACGGGGATGACTGGGATAAGGAAGGCACCCAGACCTTAGCTGAAATTGAAAAGATGATGCGGTATGTTGCCCGTATTGGAATTACGATTGTAGAACATTCCTATGTGGGTTCAAAGCAAACTGAAGTTGAAAAATATTTGAAGAATTCCGGATTGCTGGAAAAGCATAAAGACCACCTCAAGCTCGATGTCATGGCAGAAAATGTGGATGATTCCAGGATTATTCAGGGCATAAAAACCCTTATTTCCTGATTTTTATCGGTTTGGTGATCAGCTTTTGGTGATATAAAAAGAAAGGCAGGCCAAATGGAACTTGTCAGCCAACATGTCAAACAGATCATGGAAGAGTGCAAGGTCAGGGCAAGAGACGCCGGACTGACCTTTGACGATGAAACCCTTGAATATATTGTTACCAACCGGGATATGATCGAGCTAAGTCCCAAGGTCATGATCCCCACCCTATATGACTACTGGGTCCATGACGTACGTGTGCTCTCAGGAAAAGGCATGTACGAAGCCTATCCGTCCAATCCATATGAAACAGTGATAAACACAAGACCCGCCATTTCTTATTATAATGATAACAATCCTGATTGGCTTAATGTTATGATTTTTTATCATGTTCTGGGTCATATCGATTTTTTTCAGAATAATCTGTTTTATAGGAATACCTGGGATGTTGACCTGACTGGCCAGGCCTTGGCTGATAAGCGTCTTATTGCACAATTGCGCAGTGAAAAGGGGCGTCGTTGGGTAGACTACGTGATTGAGTTTGCCCGTGGTATAGATAATCTGGTTGGGTTTCATGAGGAGTTGGATCGAACCGTAAGATCTGAAACACCAAGGAAATTGTCCAAGCAGGATTATTACTTTGATATTTTCTTACAGAAAATCAAGCAGGTCTCGCACAATACATATCTCAAGGAAATTTCAAGGTACAATGAGTGGAAAAAAAACGGGGAAGACTTTTTTGATCCTGTGATCTCCAAATATCCTGAGTTTGAGGAGTTGTATAAAAAAGCCCGGGTCCGCAAGGGAAAAGATCAATTGGATGTCATGGAGTATATCATCAGGCATTCTCCATTTTTAAGGGCTGAAGAAAATCAATGGATGAAGTCCGTTATTCAAGTTGTCAGGAGTACATCCCTTTATTTTCAGCCACAGATCCGGACAAAGATCATGAATGAAGGCTGGGCCAGTTATTGGCATGAATATTTGTTTATGAGAGATGACCGTATATCAGGACATGAAGCCGATTATGCAAAGGTTAATGCTGCAGTCACATCCATGCCTAAAGTTGGGCTAAACCCTTATGCTTTAGGGTTAAGATTGTTTCAGCATATTGAAGATATGGAAGATAGAGGCTGTTATTCTTACGACTATTTTTCACTCAAAGATGAAGTGAAAAAAAAGCACTATGATTCAGAAAAAGGACAGGGACAAAACTATATCTTCAAGGTCAGGGAAAATATGAATGATTTTACGTTCATAAATCAATTCATTGACCAGGAGTTTTTAACTCGCCACAAGCTTTTTGTTACAGGAAAAAGGTTTAACAAACAGCGGATGACTTGGGAGTACTATATCAAGTCCAAGAGAGCTGATGACTACAGGGATATGATTATCAACACCCTCTACCATCCTCCTATCATAAATGTAGATGAGGCAAAAACAAAGGATGGGATACTTTATCTGGATCATAAATTTGAAGGGAAGCCTTTGAAAAAAGATTACATTGAAAACACCATGATCGGTATTGAGTTTTTATGGGGCGGGCCCATACATCTTGAAACCAGTGAACCGGTTGCTGAAGCCCCTGACGACAAGGCTTATATAAATTTTTGGGATCCGGCTGCCGGATCGAAAACCGCTGGCTCACAGCTCCCTAAAAAATTTGAATGGAAGCGGATGCGCTATGTCATGGATAATCGAAAATTGACCAAGCGGGAGGTATAAGAGATCATGGACCCCAACTCACCTACACAAGAGACCTCTGTTGCTGATTCAGTGGGCCAGGCCCTTGAGTTCCTTGATAAAAATATACAAGATTATCAGCGGCTGAAACCCGTATCATTTCAGGAATTCTTAAATCTGCTTAAAGACAATCCATCACGTATTCTAAGGAATATTTTTCAGTCATTCCACGATATGATCAAAAGTTATGTGGATGAGATCGATCCATCGGTAGTTCAGGACATCGATCAGATGGCCATGACTAAATACGATTGTACCCGTCTTTTTGTGGAAGATTCAAACAATCCATATTTCCCGGATATGCTTTTTGCAAATCGATTTATGAAGCAGATGGAATACCTGCGCCATGGTGCTCAGCAGAACCGAATCTATGTATTCTACGGGCCGCATGGCTGTGGAAAATCCACATTTTTAAACAATTTGCTGACTAAGTTCGAGGAATATGCCAATACCGAGGAAGGACTACGCTATGAGGTGGTTTGGCGACTGGATATTGGGGCGCTTAAAGGCAAAGAAAAATCTGTGATGAGTATTTCCACCTTTGAAAAACTCATTCAATACATAGATGGAGATAGTGACGGAAAACCGGAGACAGCTCATAAAGAACTCTCTTTTGATGACACGGATCAGGAATATATAGAAGTACCTTGTCTCTGTCATGATAACCCCTTTCTGGTGATCCCGAAGGATCAACGAAGAAGTGTGCTTGATGAGTTGATTAAAAATGATGAATTCAAATGGAAACTCTTTACCGAAAAGCAGTATGAATGGGTTTTTAAGGAAGAGGTCTGCACGATTTGTTCATCCATTTATCAAAGCCTGCTTGAACGCTTGGGAAGTCCTGCCAAGGTGTTTGGTATGCTCTATGCCCGGCCATACTATTTTAACCGGCGCATTGGAAATGGCATTTCTGTTTTTAATCCAGGGGATAAACCCTTAAGGCGGAATTTTATCCTGAATCAGATGCTCCAGGGACGAATTAATGCCCTGTTTCAGGATTCCAATGTCATTAATTATATTTACTCTTCACATGCCAAGATTCACAACGGGATCTATGCCCTTATGGATATTAAATCCCATAATGTTGAGCGGATGGTAGAGTTGCATAATATTATTTCCGAGGGTGTCCATAAAGTAGAAAACGTCGAAGAACGGGTTGATGCATTGTTCTTTGCCTTGATGAATCCGGAAGACAAACGGAATCTAAGGGATTTTCCTTCATTTGAGGATCGTATTCAATACATTGATATTCCTTATGTCTTGGATGTGAATACTGAGGTTAAAATTTACCTTAATATTTTTGGTCGCCATATTGAAGGCAGTTTTTTACCTATGGTTCTGGAGAACTTTGCCCGGATTATTATCTGTACCCGTATTGGGAAAAAATCACTGGCCTTGGAGGAGTGGATAAAAGATCCTAAAAAGTACCTTAATTTTTGTGATGAACGATTGATGTTGCTGAAAATGGAACTTTTTTCAGGAAATATTCCCAAATGGCTTGATGATACAGATACAAAGGCCCTGGATAAGAAAATGATGAAAAAGATCATTGCTGAGTCAGAGATTTACGGTAAAGAAGGGCTGTCAGGCAGGGATTCAATTAAGATTTTTGACCAGTTCTACTCAAAGTATGCAAAAGAAGATCGGCTGATCAGCATGCCGGATCTGTGCACCTTTTTTAACAAACTCGATGACCAGCCTAGAAAGATGATCCCACAAGGGTTTCTATCTTCGCTGCTGCGCATGTATGATTATTCCATTCTCCAGCAGGTCAAAGAATCGCTGTATTATTACAATGAGGAGCAGATAGGCAAAGATATAAAAAATTACATCACAGCTGTAACCAACGAGTTTGACTCGATTGTGGACTGTATTTTCACCAAAGAAGAGATTCATGTCACAGAAGAGTTTCTTGAAAGTATTGAAAATCGACTTTTGTCTGAAAATGCTGATAAGAAAAGGCGCCAGGACATCAGGGATGATGTCTTAAAAGAGTTTACAACTTTGACCTTGTCTCATGAAATTATGATCGAAGATAAGGATATTATAGAAACTAGATTATTCCAGTCCCTGTACGAACGGTATGTACATAACCTTAAAAAGCGGGTTTTGGAACCGTTTATCGACAATGAGAATTTCAGGCGGGCTATCAAGGATTTTGATACTGAGGATTTCAAGGCCCATGACAAGCGAATCAAACGCGATGTAAAATTTTTAATGGACAATCTGTCAACAAAATTCGGGTATACCCAACAGGGAGCCAATGAGGTCTGCATCTATGTCATAGACAATGATCTGGCTAATAAATTTAAGGATGCCTGACCGTAGAATCAAAGAACATCCATTTCAATGAAAGTGTGCTTGCAAATGGGCTGTCTTGGTTGAATCTGCAAGAAATAAGATAGTCGTGTATCAAATGTAATCTGTTAACGTGGCGTACTAAAAGAAACTCAAACGGGGTGAAGCGGCTGGGTAGGCCTTTTATATTATTCTAAATATTGCTCATAGCTAAAATAAATACCGATACGAGCACCTATAAATATGACGTTGAAGAGTAGACTAAAGAACACTAACAACGAGAATGATTCTGGGTTTCTTCTCAATACTTCACCTAAAAAGCCATTTCCAATGGCTATTAGAAACCAAAATCTAATTCCAACAGGGAATTTGCCTGTAAATTTATGCAGTTTTCCAAGATTACTATTAGGTTGCTCTAAGCACAGTTTATGATACGGCTGCATAAGCTTTCCAGCAACAACTAAATCTTTTTTCTCCCTAATTTGCTCACTGCACTCAGTACATAATATTCGTTTCATTATTAATATACTTAAAACATCTTCATCTTTGTCATAACAGTATAATAGTTGAAATGGTTTAATAGGCTGCCATTTGGAATCCGTCAATTACAATAAATGAAAAGGATAAGTATGGCATTTTTGTACACTTAAATCGAAAAATTAACCTGTCTATTATCCAAAATCAAGCAAGGTAACTGATTTATAGATCTATAGATTTATTTTAGGTTTTTATTTTTTAAAATGCTCCTGACGGTACAGGGCCTGAAAGGGTTGATGACTGGGTTATGGTATAAACTGCACTGGTGGCATCCCCATCCAAATTGCCGGTTGCCGTGGCAGTAAATGAAGTGGCAGTGTCAACGCTTGTTACAGCATATGAATAGTAAACGTCTCCAAGCGGTATGAAACCTATGGCACCGAATCCGCCACCCTGGTCAACCCAGGGCTGCTTGGACGTGTTGGGAGTCGCATTCGGGCTTGCAGTACAAACAACATAACTGCTGTTCTCTGCCTTATAGGCCTCTTGAACGGTTTTAATTGTTCCAAGATTGGTTTTTGCTTCAGCTGTTTTAGATTTAAGCTGGTAATTTATAAAATTGGGGATCGCGATAGCAGATAAAATGCCTATGATTGCAACTACAATCATAAGTTCAATTAAGGAAAATCCTTTAATACTTTTTACAAAAGAATTCGTCATTTTTACCCTCCGTAGCATATTGGGAAGCTACAATTCTTTGGTGATCAAATTTTGTTGAAGGTTTAAAATTTATCTTTTAAGCACAATTATTCCTTTCAGCTAAAGATAAATCAATAAAAAAAGATTTTATTCTGCTAAGTAGAAGAACATTACATATAAGGTATTCTGTTAAAGTTTAGCCGAGTAAAGTTAAAATATAGTTTGGTTGTATATGGATAATAGGTTTTGAAAGTCATCGTAGAGATTAAGTACTTGCTTAGTTGAAGACTGGGTGATAGACTTCCTTCTTTCAAATGTAACTATAAATGACCACCTGAAAAGTTCGG
>JAKSAU010001247.1 GCA_022361535.1 Desulfobacterales bacterium | reverse complement strand
TGAATTTATCGTCGACCACATTGACCTTAAATTTGACATTCAAGAGGATCACACAAGTGTGACCTCAACCTTGAAACTTAGAAAAGATCTTGCCTGTGCAGATGAGACCTCCCCACTGATTCTCAACAAAGGATCATTTGAAATCACATCTGTTGTGGCAGGGGGTATGGTGCTGCTTCCCGGAGAATACAAGGTCGATGATGAGACACTAACCCTTGTCAGAACGCCTGAAGAATTTGAGCTTGAGATCACTTCAATTCTTGATCCGGATGCAAACACGGCTCTTGAAGGCCTTTACAGGTCAGGACAGATTCTGTGCACTCAATGTGAGGCACAAGGATTCAGAAAAATAACTCCCTACCCTGACCGGCCAGATGTAATGGCCCCTTTTTCGTGCACCATTGTTGCAGACAAGTCAAGGTATCCCGTTCTTTTGTCCAACGGAAACCTTGTAGATAAAGGCGATCTTGATAATAACCGGCACTACGTCCGCTGGGAAGATCCACACAAAAAACCATGCTATCTTTTTGCCCTGGTAGCAGGTGACCTTGCCCTGCTTGAAGACGAATTTATCACCGCATCAGGCCGGCGCGTTGCCCTGCACATATATTCTGAGAAGGAAAACATTGATAAATGCGGATATGCCATGACAGCCCTGAAGCAGTCCATGAAATGGGACGAGGACCGGTTCGGGCTTGAGTATGATCTGGATCTGTACCAGATTGTGGCCATCAATGACTTCAATGCCGGTGCCATGGAAAACAAGGGGCTCAATATTTTTAACGCAAAATATGTCCTTGCAGATCCAGCCACAGCTACAGATGATGATTTTATGGGTGTCCAAGGTGTTATCGCCCATGAGTACTTCCATAACTGGACCGGAAACCGGGTTACGCTTAAAAACTGGTTTCAGCTTAGCTTAAAAGAAGGACTTACTGTTTTCAGGGACCAGGAATTTTCCTCGGATATGAACTCGAGACCTGTTAAGCGGATTGCAGATGTAAAGAATTTAAAAGCATTCCAGTTTCCTGAAGATTCAGGACCGATGACTCACCCTGTTCGGCCCGACGCCTATATCAAAATGGACAATTTTTACACCATGACGGTATACGAGAAAGGGGCCGAGGTAATCAGAATGATCTATCAGTTCCTTGGCAAGGAAACGTTTAGAAAGGGCATGGATCTCTATTTTGAAAAATTTGACGGTAAGGCCGTAACTCTTGAAGATTTTATAGGGGTAATGTCAGAGGTGTCAGGTAGAAACTTTGATCAGTTCTTCCTGTGGTACACCCAGTCAGGAACGCCCCATGTCACAATGGAACGGCAGTATGATGAAAAAAAGCGCACCCTATCTTTAACCTTCACACAAGATACTGCACCGGATAGAAATCAAAATGAAAAGAAACCGCTTCGCCTGCCAATTCCCATTGAATTGATTAACAGTAAGGGTGAAACAGTTAAGTCGGAAGACATGTTTGAGCTGACCTCAGAAGAAGAAACTTTTGTTTTCAAAGATGTAGATTCGGATACGTATCCATCTGCATTCAGGGAGTTTTCAGCACCAATCAGGCTGGCACCAGATTTTACTGAT
>JAKSAU010000747.1 GCA_022361535.1 Desulfobacterales bacterium | reverse complement strand
TCCACCGGTGAGGAAGCCTATACCCTGGCGATTCAGAGTCAGGAGTGCATGGCAAAGATGGGCAAATCCTTTGACGTGAAGATCTTTGCAACGGATATTGACCGGGACGCCATTATCCGGGCCGGAAGCGGTGAATACCCGGAGAGCATTGCGGCGGATCTCTCTCCGGAGCTTCTCTCCAAATATTTTTACCGGAATGCGGATAATTTCCAGATCACCCGCAGTATCCGGGAAATGGTGGTGTTTGCCAGGCACAATATCGTGAAGGATCCGCCGTTTACCAATATCGATCTGATCAGTTGCCGGAACCTGTTGATTTACCTTCAGCCGGTTCTCCAGCGGAAAGCATTGGAATTGTTCAATTTCTCCTTGAATCCCCAGGGGATTCTGCTGTTGGGAACCAGTGAAACAACCGGAGAGATGTCCGAATACTTCGAGTCGCTCCAGCACAAGTGGAAGATTTACCGCTCAAAGGGGATTCGGAAACCCAAGGATGCGGGGGATGCCCTGGTGACCCTTCATACCCGGCCGGAAGCCCCTGCCCGCGTTTATAGGAAAGGCGGGCGCATGATCCGGACGTTTGAGGAGGAGCGGTCCCTGAACCGGCTGTTCCAGGCATTGTCCGGAGATTATGTGCCGTTGGTGGTAATGGTGAATGAGGACCTTGAAATTCTGTACGTATCCGGCAGCACGGAAGGGTATTTCAGCCTGCCTGCCGGTAAGATGGATACGGATATTTCCAAGATGGCGGTGAAAGATCTGTCCATCCCCCTTACCACGGGCATACAGAAGGTCTTTAAAACCGGAGAGGAGATCGTCTATACCAATATCCGGATCCGCCGGAACCGGCAGGACAATAAGGTGAATATGCGGATCAGGCCCCTGCCGCGGAAAAAGGGGCAACTGCCGCTGGTGGCGGTGCTGCTCGAAGAAGACATCCTCCCGGACGCAGGGCCGGCCGCTGAATCCCATACCTTTGATGTGGACAGGGAAGCGGCACAGCGGATCATCGATCTGGAGCAGGAACTCCAGTTCACACGGGAAAATCTCCAGGCGACCATTGAAGAGCTGGAGACCTCCAATGAGGAGCTCCAGGCCACCAATGAGGAACTGCTGGCCAGTAACGAAGAGCTCCAGAGCACCAACGAAGAGCTCCAGTCGGTCAATGAAGAGCTGTATACGGTGAATGCGGAACACCAGGGAAAAATCGTGGAGCTTACAGAACTCAACAATGACATGGACAACCTCCTCACTTCGACGGACATCGGGACCCTGTTTCTGGACGAGGACCTGGAAATTCGTAAATT
>JAKSAU010000644.1 GCA_022361535.1 Desulfobacterales bacterium | reverse complement strand
TAATCAGCAGAAGCAGGACTACAAGTGTAGATTAAAGGTGAGGAGACCTTAAGCAAAAAAAATGTCTTTTTTTGTATCGGACAGATAGTTTTTGTTGACTTACTTTCTCATAGGCATTGAACGCGTTGGCATTACTCATCCTCTGTTTAAAAGAGCAACGAAAAATGTCAAGAGGGTTATGCGGACCCTGTGACTTCTAATCAGAAGACACCACAGAACTGTGCGTGGGTTTTGAAATTTTTATGAGTGTGCGTTAACGAAACCAATTTTAAGTTGTCTGTAAATAATTTATTGTGGCAACTGAAAAGAGCCATTAGTTTATTTGGCGAAAGGTACTATTCGGTTCGAATGAGATACAACCATCCAAAATCGATAGTGGTCTACTCTAAAACGTGTTACTAAGGGTGGGGGGAAAGCATTCTGTTTGTTGATGACGAATTGTCGTCTGAAAACAATTTTCAGTATCAAGCCTTCCTAACATTAAAACCCAATAATCAGAAACAAAACCGGATTGGGTAATTACGGTATATGAACCTGCTTTGGATATTGTATTGAGATACGGACAGGACATATTTTCTGATGTTCCTGTCTTATTCAGTGCGGTTGAAAGAAATTTTAATTGAAGGTCGGGGGGAGTACAATTAAAATGGATAAGGCATTTAAGGATTTTGAAAATCATAACGAGGGACCTCATAAAATGAAGCCAATCCTCCGACTATTTTTCCTGACCCTGCTTGTGGCCTCGATAACATTAGTGACCTTATTGGCCTCAGCGCAGGTGGCGTTCCCTCAGAGTCCGCTGAAGGAACTATCCATCAAATTCGACCATCTCACTGTCGATCACGGGCTTTCAAATAACAATGTGCCTGGTATCGTCCAGGATGACAAAGGATTTATGTGGTTTGGTACTTATAACCGATTGAACCGCTACGACGGACGTGAATTTAAGGTGTACCAGCACGATTTGGAAGATCCCAGCAGCCTAAGTAGTAATTCGGTTCGGATTCTGTATAAAGACCGGGTGGGGGACATATGGATAGGGACCTGGGGTAGTGGGTTGAATAAATTTGTCCGGGAGACGGAGACCTTTATCCGCTTCCAGCATGACCCGCAAGATCCCCAGAGCTTGAGCCACAACGGGATTCGCTCAATCTATCAAGATCGCAGCGGGATGCTCTGGATCGGCACCGATGGCGGTGGACTGAATCGCTTTGATCCCAAGACAAAACAATTCACTCATTACCGGCATGATCCCGATGACCCCCGCAGCCTGGGGCATAATGTCGTTTTTGCCATTTATGAAGACCGGGCAAGAGCACTTTGGATTGGCACCGAAGGAGGCGGGCTGAATCGCTTTGATGCCGAGTCCGAGACCTTTATTCGCTATCAGCACGATCCCAACGATCCGCAGAGTCTGAGTCACAATAAAGTTAGGGCTATTTTTGAAGATCGGAAAGGCGGGTTCTGGATTGGCACGTTCGGCGGTGGGCTGAATCAGTTTGATCGGAAAACAGAGATATTTACGAACTATCGGCACGACCCTGCAAATCCGAACAGCCTGAATCAGAATAACATCAACACAATTTATGAAGACCGGGCGGGAGCACTTTGGATTGGAACTAGGGGCGGCGGTCTTAATCGTTTTGATCGGGAGACGGGGCACTTTACGCACTACCCACACGATTCCGCTGACCCAAACAGCCTGACTCACGATACCGTCTACACAATCTATGAAGATCTGACAGGCGCGCTTTGGATCGGCACCAATGGCGGCGGTATCAATTATTTTAATCGTGAACGCAGGCGGTTCAGGCATTACCAAAACAATCCTGCTGACCCAAATAGCCTTAGCTATAATGGTGTTCATTCCATTTATGAAGATCTGACAGGTGCGCTTTGGATCGGCACCAACGCTGGCGGTCTAAATCGCTTTGATCAAAAGACGGAAACCTTTACCCATTACCAACACGACCCTGCTGACCCGAATAGCCTGAGTAGCAATATTATGTATGAAATCTTTGTAGACCGGGCAGGCGTGATCTGGATCGGAACCTTTGGCGGCGGTCTCAATCGCTTTGATTGGGAGACCAGAACCTTTACCCATTACCGGCATAACCCTGATGATCCTCATAGTCTGAGCGATGATGGTATTATGTCAATTTATGAAGACCAGTCAGGGATTCTCTGGGTCGGTACCTGGACCGGCGGTCTCAATCGGTTTGACCGGAACACAGAGACTTTCAGGCGATACCAACACGACCCTGATAATCCGAGCAGCTTGAGCCACAATAATGTTTTGTCAATTAATGAAGACCAAACAGGAGCGCTCTGGATTGGCACGATGAACGGCGGTCTCAATCGGTTTGACCGGAACACAGAGACTTTCAGGCGGTATCAACACGATCCTGATAATCCGAGCAGCTTGAGCAACAATGGTATTGTCACAATTTATAAAGATCGTGCAAACGCCCTCTGGATAGGCACGAATAGCGGTGGGCTTAATAAATTCGATCGAACAAGGGGACAGTTTCTCCATTATGGAGAGAAGGACGGCCTGCCCAGTGAATCAGTGCGTGGGATATTGGAAGATGAACATGGAAATCTCTGGCTCAGCACCGCTCAGGGGCTGTCAAAATTTAATCCACAGACAGAAACCTTTAAAAACTATGACGCAAGTGATGGACTTCAGAGTGATCAGTTTAACTACAGCTCTCACTATAAAAGTCGCAACGGCCAGATGTTTTTTGGGGGGCCCAAAGGGTTCAATGCCTTCTATCCAGATCACATCAAGGATAATCCGTACATCCCACCCGTTGTGATCACCGACTTTCAATTGTCAAATAAGCCTGTGCCCATCGGTGGAGATTCGGTGTTGAAACAATCCATTGTCGAAACCGATCACTTGCTCCTATCTTACCTGGATCGGGTTATTTCCTTCAAGTTTGCTGCGTTGAATTACCAATCTCCTGAGAAGAACCGGTATCGCTATAAAATGGAGGGTTTTGAAGAGGATTGGAACGAGGTGGATAGCACCCGCCGATTTACCACTTACACGAATTTAGATCCGGGCCAGTACGTGTTCAGGGTCATCGGCTCCAATAATGATGGGGTCTGGAATGAAGAAGGGACTTCGATCAAGATCACCGTCACCCCGCCGTGGTGGCGAACCTTTTGGTTTCGATTTGGTATGCTCCTGTTGCTCGCCGGCCTGGTAGTGGGCGGCTTTGTGTGGCAGCGGCAGAGTGCCAGGCGTCGGGAGCGTCACCTGGAAACCCAGGTCGCCGAGCGGACCAGCGAATTAGAATTGGCCAAAGAAAAAGCCGAAGCGGCCAACAAGGCGAAGAGCATATTTCTCGCCAACATGGGGCATGAGCTGCGGACTCCCCTGAATGCCATTTTAGGCACTGGACAGCTGATGGCCCGGGACACCGGATTCCCTGAAAAATTTAAAGGTAATTTGGGAATTCTTACCCGCAGTGGTGAATATCTCTTAAGTCTTATCAACCAGGTGCTCGAGATATCCCGCATCGAATCCGGGCGCTTAACCCTCGACAAAAGCGGTTTTAGTCTCAAGAGTTCACTGACCCTATTAGAGGAATTGACCCTCCCTCGCACAGAGCAGAAAGGCTTAGAACTAAGGTTCGATTATGATCCGAACATTCCGGAGAATATCAGAACCGATCAATCAAAATTGCATCAGATCCTGAATAACCTTCTGGATAATGCTGTTAAATTCACAACAAAAGGTCATATCACCTTTCGTGTTCATGCTGCTGATAACTCCGGCAAGCCGAATACTATAAATAGCCATCATGAGCCTGTCAGCAGGACCGCAGACAAGTCGTCAATCATCAATATTCGATTCGTTGTTGAGGATACAGGCATTGGTATAAGTCAAGACAAACAGAAAAGCATCTTTGGTCATTTTGTACAGGCCTTGCCCTCTGAGCAGCCCACTAAGGGTGTTGGTTTGGGCCTAACTATCTGCCAACAGTATTGCTCGCTGATGGGTGGCAGTATTTCAGTGAAGAGTCAACCGGGAAAGGGGTCCACATTCCTTGTTGAGTTGCCTGTAGAACCTATCGACGATCCCCGTACTTTTTCTGATGCATCAAAACAGCGGGTCGTGGGGCTCGCAACCGATCAGCCGGCATTCAAAATTCTGATCGTTGAGGATGATGAAAACAGTCGAATAGTGCTCAGGCAATTGCTTGAACAGGTTGGTTTCAGGGTGACAGAAGCAACAGATGGCCGACAAGCTGTCGAAACTTTTAAACTAAAGCAGCCGGATCTTATTTGGATGGATATCCGTCTTCTTGGTATGGATGGGATGGAAGCAGTTCGGCGTATACGAGATCTGGAGCGCATTGAAGATGATCCCAAGAAACATACTCCCATTATTGCCTTAACAGCCAGCGTTTTCGAAGAAAACAAGGGTCAGGTTCTTGAAGCGGGCTGTGACGGTTTTGTTCGCAAACCATTTCTTGAAGAAGAGATTTTTGAGAAAATGGCTGAGTATCTTGAAATTGTTTATATTTATGAGGACTTGAAACAGAGGGATGAAACCAAGGTGGATTCAACAGCGATTATTCCCTCTGATTTTGCTGAAGTATCAACTGAATGGTTGGTAAAATTCAGAGAGAATGCGAAAAAGGGGAATTCAGAGGAGCTGTTGAAGATGATTGGCAGCATGCAAGAGTCTTTTGATACTGACAAGTTGACACAGATGGTTAAAACATACCAATTTAAACAGATCATTTCATTAATTGATAATATGGACAGTGCTGATGACAACTGAAATGAATGGCAAAAAGGGAAGCATCCTGATTGTAGATGACGAGTTGCCCAGTTTGGAAACAATTTCCAGTCTGCTCAAAGCTGAAGGGTATGATGTCCGTGGTGCTATTGACGGCGAAACAGGCATGATGATCATCGAAAGCGACCCACCTGATTTAATCCTGCTGGACGTCAGGATGCCGGGTATGGATGGGTATGAGTTCTGTCGACAAGTAAAGAGAAAAGAGACAATAAATAAGATACCCATTTTATTTATGAGTGTGCTGGATCAAACCAGTGATATCATCAAGGGATTCGAAGCCGGGTCAGTTGACTATATCCCAAAACCCTTCCATGCAGAAGAAGTGTTGGCCCGTGTCAATACTCACATAACTCTTGGTTTTCTGAGGCAAAATCTTGAATTAGCGGTTGAAAAGCGAACCAAGTCATTGAAGAGCAGCGTGGAGTTGTTGAAATTGTTTTCTGACAAAAACCCCAATGGCATTTACATAAAAGATGGGCAAAAAAGGCATTTGTATTTTAACCACGCATTGGGGGAAATTGCAGACATACAGGCGACTGATTTTATCGGTACAACAGCCCATCATTTATTTCCTAAGGAGATCGCAGAGACCCTTGAGAAATATGACCAGATGGTTCTTGACGGCCAAGCTGTTGTTGAGGTGCCGGAAGTTGAATTTGAAATAGATGGCACCCCAAGGAGTTTTAAGGAAGTCAAGTTTGGTTTCTTCGGGCCTCAAGGCGTGCCTCACGTCGGCGGTATTGTAACAGAAACTACCCAAGAAAAAGAACTCCAATCAAGACTTGATATGGTGTCTCACTCTTTAGAGAATGCAACGGTGACCGTTGTATTTGCCGGGCCTGAAGGTGATATTCTTTATGCGAATAAAGCAGCTTACCAAACGGCTGGCTTAACCTATGAAGAGATGCAGGGTAAACGGGTCTGGGAAATTGACCAAGAATTTACTGAAGATAGCTGGTCAGCGCATTTCCAGGAGATGAAAAAGAAAAAATACATGCAGTTAGAAAGAACGCATGTCGCAAAAGATGGGGAAATAAAAGCAGTTGAAGTTACCTGTAACTATTTTGAGACAAAGTCAAACGAATATATTTTTGCATATGGAAAGGATATTTCGATCCGCAAACACAAGGAGAAGCAATTAAAGGAATCCCTGGAACAGATTCAAAAGCTAAAACAGCGACTGGAGCAGGAAAATACCTATTTACGTAAGAAACATCAGATGATTGAAAGCCCAACAATCATCGGTGATAGCGAACCGATCGAATCAATGATGGAGCTGGCCCAAAAAGTTGCCCCGACCGATTCCACCGTTCTCATATTAGGAGAAACCGGTACCGGAAAAGAGCTGCTGGCATCAACGATTCATGAATTGAGTCCCAGAAAAGATAATATGATGATACGTATAAACTGTGCGTCTTTTCCTGCAACCCTAATTGAGAGTGAACTATTCGGGAGTGCTAAAGGGGCATTTACTGGCGCAGCTACAGAAAAAAAAGGCTGTTTTGAAGCGGCTGACGAATCTACCCTGCTATTAGATGAAATTGGCGAACTTCCGCTGGAAGCCCAGGCCAAATTATTAAGAATTTTACAAGACGGACAATTGAAGCGATTAGGGGATCATAGAACAAGAACGGTCAACGTCAGGGTTCTGGCTTCTACCAATCGAGACTTAAGAGAGATGGTTACCAAAGGAAATTTCAGGAAAGATCTATTTTATCGGTTGAATATTTTCCCGATTACTGCACCACCGCTTCGTGATCACATGGAGGATATCCCTCAGCTGGTGTGGACATTTACAGGTATGTTCGGCGAACTAATGGGGAAAACCATTGAGAGTATCCCTGAAGAGACAATGTCAATACTGAAAAATTATACGTGGCCCGGAAATGTCAGGGAACTGAAAAATGTCATTGAGCGGGCAATGATATTAACTTCAGGCAAAATCTTGGAACCGAAAACTGTAACCATCGGACAATCTGAATCAGTAAAACCACTGAGACTTGAAGATGCTCAAAAAGACCATATTCTGAGTGTTTTAAATATGACCGGTTGGCGTATTCAGGGTAAGGGCGGGGCAGCGGAAATTCTTGACCTAAACCCATCCACCCTTCGTTCAAGAATGGATAAACTTGGCATAGAGCGGCCTGTTCAGACTCCGGACTGATATGGTCTATATAAATACTTTCCATTAAACGGTCAGAGTAAAAATATTAACCGTCTTTCGAAGTATTCTTTGCTCTATTGTTCTTTGGGAGCAGGGGGGAGTTTCTTTGACAACCCAATACCAAAAGTCATAACTCCGCCAAAACACATTGCCTCATCATTCATTACTTACATAACGATTCCCCACACCCAAGGTCATCATTGCTTGGGGAATCTTATGCTTATATCTAAGCAGAAAAATGTCGATGCACAAACGTGAAATCCCGCATAATGATGCGATATGTCGTATTTGCTTTTCTGTGCCAGCACAACACCGACGTTTATAGTGAGGAATAAGAGCTATTAAATTTAGATAGTTAGCTTGTTTTTGTCCGGCATTTTTTTTTTGGTATGATTGTTGCGAATTTCTTTTGCAAAGTTTCAAAACAAGTTCTTTGATAGTGCAAAGAAATGACAATTTAGCTTCTTTTGCTGAATAACCATGGCTCCTCATTAAAGTGAGAAGCCTTAACCAAAACACAAAAAGGATATTGCTATGAATACGGTTCAACCACAGGGTGAGCAGGTCAGAAAGGCCATAAAACATATCGCAGAAATAAGAAAGAATGATCCGGATGTGGATCTTGTAAAACTGGTGGATGAAACTGCTTTACAGTTTGATTTGAGCCCAAAAGATTCTGAATTTTTATCCAGATTTGTTCAAGAAGAGAGTTAAAGGCATCTGTTTTATATAGATTGAAGCGTTGTCCTGCATCGTTTGGGATACGCTTCCCGGAGTGGATCGGCCAGGTCCCAGAATGCCTGGCCGATATCTATGGTTCAGGCAATGCGGTTTCAGTCCATTGCCTTTCCATGACCACGATTTTTCGCACCTGCCACTAATAATCATGCCCTTTCCGGGCCAAATCTGCCTTTTTATTCGCATTGCAATCCGGCAATGCGGCTTTTAAAGCGATTTATTAATCGAGGCTTTGGTCATTGTCAATGTATTTACCAAGACGAACCTCTGGCAAGTATATCAATTACTTACAACGGAATGTTTGTCGTTTGTGTTGTTTAAAAACTAACATCTAAATTCCTTGTGCGCTGTGTCTTAGATTCTAATTTTATATTGAACATTAGCGTTGGCATGATTGCTGTAATACATCTTTGAAGCACCGCCCTAATTTAAAGACCAGGTTCCAAAGCTTCAGAGAAATAGCTATCGTTTATCTTGACACGAGAGCCCATTCCAATGGGATTGATTACTTACAAGCGGTTGATAATCTTGTAATGGGAAAACAGATGATGGAAACCATGGATGCCTTTTTAAAATTTAATCCTGTATCTAAAACTCGTATGAACATCGAACTGACAGGGTCATGGATAACTGGCAAGCCTCTTCCGGAGGCACAACATGTTTCTGATCAATTATTATCATATGACGGGATCGGGGTAGTTCATCTTCGAGCAAACCAGTTGGAAGACTGGGACAGTCAGCTTTTGGTATTCCTTTCAAGACTACTTTCAACATGTGAACATCAAGATATTTCAATCAGCAAAGAGGGCCTGCCGTCAGGGGTCTTACGCCTGCTGGCACTGGCTGCTGCAGTTCCAGAGAAAAAAGGGGCCAAAAGAGAACGGTCCCGGCCATCCTTCCTTGTCCATGTGGGGTATGATGCCCTCTCATTTGCCAGATCGACCACAGAGATTTTTACGTTTTTAGGAGGGGCAGTTGTAGCGTTTTTCCGGCTTTTTTCGGGAAAAGCCAGTTTCAGAATTTCCGACCTTTGGCGAATCGTTCAGGAATGTGGGGCCAATGCCCTGCCGATTGTGTCTTTGATCAGTCTTCTGGTCGGCCTGATATTGGCTTTTGTCGGTGCGGTTCAACTCAAATTATTTGGTGCAGAAATCTATGTGGCCGATCTGGTTGGGATTGCCATGGTTCGTGTCATGGGAGCTGTGATGACGGGCATTATAATGGCCGGCCGGACAGGTGCGGCATTTGCCGCCCAAATCGGTACAATGGAGGTAAATGAGGAAATAGATGCCCTTAGGACCCTTGGTATCAACCCAATGGAATTTCTGGTTTTGCCCCGGATGATGGGACTAACCCTGATGATGCCGCTGCTTTGCCTGTATTCAAATCTGATGGGAATTCTGGGGGGAATGATCGTGGGTATCGGCATGCTGGATCTCAATCTTATGCAGTATTACATGCAGACCTGTCAGGCAGTTAGCCTGAACGATTTATGGATTGGTCTGTTCCAGGGTGCCGTGTTCGGCATCCTTGTGGCCTTGACCGGATGTTTACGGGGGATGCAGTGTAAAAGAAGCGCTGCGGCTGTAGGCGATGCTGCAACTTCAGCGGTTGTGACAGGAATTGTCGGTATTATTGTCACGACAGCACTTGTCACAATCGTCTGCAATGTTCTGGGCATATGAAGCCATCATATTAACCAGGCCGACGACTTTAGGAGTGACAGAGGCAAAAGGAAAAAGATAGTGGATACCGCAGAAAACAACAGGCATATCATTGTAAAGAATTTAACCATGGCCTATGGCAGCTTTGTTGTCATGCGGGATCTGGACTTTTCCATCAACCGGGGTGATGTATTCATTATCATGGGAGGAAGCGGCTGTGGAAAAAGTACACTGCTGAGGCATTTGATCGGCCTGATCACACCTGCAAAAGGGCAGATATTCTACGAAACAATAGATTTTTGGGCAGTACCGGCACATGAGCGGGACCGCATAATGAAGCGCACCGGTATTCTGTATCAGAGCGGTGCATTGTGGAGTTCCATGACCCTTGCCCAGAACGTGGCGCTCCCATTTGAACAATATACAAGCCTTAACCCCAAACAGATCAACGAATTGGTGTCCTTTAAACTTTCCCTTGTCGGCCTTGCCGGTTTTGAGGATTTTTATCCCTCTGAGATTAGCGGTGGTATGCGAAAGCGGGCAGGACTTGCAAGGGCCATTGCCCTGGATCCGGAATTCCTGTTTTTTGACGAGCCTTCTGCCGGACTCGACCCATTGAGTGCCAGAAGGCTGGATGAATTGATTCTTGAACTGAGTGAAAGTCTTGGGGCGACGATTGCAGTGGTAACACACGACCTTGACAGCATATTTACCATTGGAAATAACTCTGTTTTTCTTGATACGGAGGCACGCACAATGACAGCTTCAGGAAACCCCAAACAGCTTAGAGATGATGGAAAAAATGAAACTGTTAGGCTTTTTTTACGTCGGGGTGAACCAGATTAGGGGGAATAATGGAAGAAACCAAAAAGGCGGTAATTGGCGGGTTTGTCATTGGGGCCCTGGCATTGTGTATCACAGCGATCCTTACGTTTGGCTCGGGCAATTTTTTTAAGAATACCAACCGTTATGTCCTCTATTTCACAGGGTCCATAAGGGGACTTAATATCGGAGCCCCTGTCCTGTTCAGGGGTGTCCAGATCGGCTCTGTTCAGGAGATTTCGATCCATCTCTATGCACATGACACCTCCATACGCATCCCTATTATTATTGAAATTGACAATGGTAAATGGCGGCTTGTCGGCGATGATAAGGATTTTGGAAACATGGGCGTCGACACTTTAATCGAAAAGGGACTGCGGGCCAGGCTGCAGCTTCAAAGTGTGATTACAGGCAGTTCGCTGATCGAAGTCGATTTTTTCCCGGGTTCACCTGTCCAGCTGACCGGTACAGACCTGCCACTGGATGAAATACCCACAATCCAGTCGACCATAGATCGGATCTCTGAAACCTTAGAGGATCTGCCCCTCCGAGACATTGTCAATCATTTGGGGTCGGTTATTGCCGGTATCGATGATATGGTCAACTCCAAAGCGACCAAGGAGATAACTCCCATTGTCCTCAACACACTGCAGGAAGCCCATCAATTCATAAAGAACCTGGATCAGCAAGTTAAACCCTTAAGTTCTGATTATGGGGATCTTGCAAGAAATGCAGACCATAATTTAACTACACTGGTTAAAGAGATCCGTGATGCTGTGGCTGCATATGAAAATTTGGCCAGAAACATAGATAACCAGGTAGATCCTCTCATAACTGATTATCGTGGTGTGGCCCAAAGTGTTGACAGCCAAATTGCCCCATTGATAACCGATATTCGCAAAGCTGCTGACGCTATTGGTAAAGCTGCAGAAACAGCTGAAACAACCCTTGAATCCGGTGGCAAGGTTATCTCTAATGATTCGCCTGTTTTTATTGAATTAACAAAGACACTCAAAGAACTGTCAGCGGCAGCCCGTTCTATTAGAGTATGGGCAGATTACCTGGAACGTCATCCAGAGGCACTTATCCAAGGTAAAGGATCATACAGGAGGTGATAAATGAAAAAGAAACGTACCGCTTATTTCCTAACGATTTGTTTAGTGCTCTGCATGGTGCTTGGTGCATGTACTGGTAAGAGTGCCCCCACAAACTTTTACCTTTTAAATGTTGAAAGCGCATCATCGTCTCCTGTTGATGTAAGCAGTGAAACAGGCCACTTGAAAATAGGGATCGGCCCTGTGGAAATTCCTGCATACCTGGATCGGCCTCAGATCGTCACAAGATCCGGTCCCAACCGCCTGCATTTAGCAGAGTTCGACAGTTGGGCAGAGCCTTTGAAAGAAACAATTGACAGACTTATGGTGGAAACCATTTCTGGTATGATGGATCAAACCGCCGTCGTGGTTCTCCCATGGAATGGCAGAATGACTCTGGATTATCAGGTTGTTGTTGAAGTGATTCAAATGGACAACCAGAAATCCGGAGAAGCTTTTTTGGCAGTGCGTTGGGCAATGTTAAAATCATACAGCAATCAAATCATTTCAGTCCACAGAAAGACATATTCACACCCATTTAACATGAATGAAATTGAGACTTATGCCGCAGCCCATAGTCGGAATTTCGAATCTTTGTGCAGGGATATCTCAATGGAGTTAAAGGCATTGACTGACAATTGAGTCAACCAAGATATTCATGACATTTTTTTCTGGAATCTACATTTCGGGTATTGGAAATTTTTGCAAGCCGGCTTCATCAGTTATGGGGGCGCTTCAGCTTAAAAAATGATCTTCAGGCATAAAATCTCGTGTGTGCCATGAAATATCACATAATAATCTTTTTTCACAAAACCTCCGCTGCAAATAGAAGATATTAAAAACAGTATTTATATCAGAACATTAGGACGTTTTTTTGCCCTTAATACGCCCTTGGTATAGATAGTGCGTTTAGTCTTTTTATTCGTTTCATTTCTACGGTCAAATAGCTCTTGTTCTGTCCAACTGGACAAGGATGAAACTGGCGTTGAATCATATAGGAATCGGGTCAGTTGCTTAAAGAAAACCGAAAGCGGCATAACATTATTATTAAATGCACCAGATATTAAATCATATGAAAAGGAGGGGAGGATGCAGAATCGTATTTTGAATTATGTTGCACTCTTTTTTGTAACAGCATTAATTGCTGTGGGGTTCGGCTGCTATCAAAATGTTTCCACCCAGAATGTGGCTATCGCTAAGGAAACAGCATCTCCGGGAAGCTTCCCCACTGCTTCACCAATAAAAGCCTTGAGTGAAAGAGATGTCTATTATCCGGGAACCGAAGACCTGGCACCTGACGAGATGCGGGTGGTTGCACTAGGAACAGGCCAGCCCACGATTCGACCCAAACAGGCATCAGCCTGCTTTCTGGTTGAACTGGGCAATGGTGACAAGTTCTTGTTTGATCTTGGTTACGGTTCGGTTCAAAGGCTTTCAACCATGAAGATTCCAATGGACTACCTGAACAAAGTGTTTATCGGTCACCTTCATATGGATCATTTTGGTGATCTCGATGCCTTATGGATCGGTGGTTTAAAAATGAACCGGACGTTTCCCCTCCGCGTCTGGGGGCCAAGCGGAGAGACACCGGAAATGGGTACAGCGCATGCTATCGATGGGCTGCGACGGATGCTTCACTGGGATGCTGTTACCGTTAGAGGGCTTATCGATACCCGGGGTGAGCAGCTTGAGGTTACAGAGTTCGATTATAAAGGTGTGAACGAAATCATTTATGAGGAGAACGGTGTTGTTATCCGTTCGATTCCGGCCATTCACGTCACAGACGGCTCTGTCAGTTTTATCCTTGAGTGGAACGGGCTGAAGTTTGCCTATTCCAGTGACACCTTTCCCAACAAATGGTGGATTGAACACACAAAGGGTGCAGATATCTCCATTCATGAGTGCTTTGCCTCACCTCAAATTCTGCTTGAGAAGCAAAAATATCCGCCACCCCTGGCGCTTGCTTTATCTGTTTTCAAACACACCTCCCCCCAGCAGTTTGGCAAGGTCATGGCAATGACAGAACCTCGTTTGGCCGTTGGTTATCACTTCTACAATGATCACGATACTCTGCCGGTCATGCTTGAGCAGGTCAGAAAAACCTATGACGGGCCTCTGGCAATGGCACAGGATTATATGGTCTTTAACGTCACAAAAGACAATATTCACATACGGATGGCAGCTGTTGACGATGAAATCTGGCCCTCAATGCCCACACGCCCAACCAAGCGAAATCCCCCGAAAAGCAGTCTTACCTCTGAGTTTGTCGATAGCGGCAAAGAACCCATGTACGAGTTGATAAAAGGCATTTATACGGAATTCAATAAAAGAAACGGGACAAATGTAACAATTCCTCAATGAAAAGTTTTGGCATGCATTGAGTGTAGTTTGATGACAATCAAGGAGGTCATCAATGTTGTACATAACGATAGAGATGGAAATACCGGTAAACTTTCAAAGCAATGTAATTCAAGCCATTCGTGCGGTTCTTGAACCCACTTTGGCAACTCCGGGTTGCAGTTCTTGTGCTTTGTTTTCTGATGTTATCAACTCTGACCGGTTTGTATATTTTGAAGAGTGGAAAAGTAGAGCTGCTTTTGAAAACCATGTCAATTCAAGACATTTCGATAACGTACTCAGCTGTATCGATCTGGCAAAGGAAAAACCGAAGTTCAGAATAAACAAAACCATAGAAACTGACGGCCTCAAAATGGTCAATAAAATTCGGGGCACTGAATGAAAGGACGAAAAAGATGGCAAACCTGAAAAACATATTTGCCGGCTTAGTGGCAGTATTTTTTTTGATTACGTTGCAATTGGGGTGCAGTACTAAGGAACCTACATTTCAAGGCTTTTTGGGGGACTATAGTAAACTCCAGCCCGATGATTCAGACCCCAAAGGCGCCAAGTACTGGCGTGATTCAAACGTTGCGCTGGAAACCTACAATAAATTCATTCTGGACGAGATCTACCTTTATCTTTCGCCAGACGTGAAAAAAGCGCTTGTTCAAAGTGATCCTGAAAGTGCGAACCGGGTGGTTGGATACTTTAAAACCGCTGTTGAAAAAGCGCTTGGGCCCGAGTACCCGATCGTGGATAAGGCAGGTCCTGATGTGGCCCGCCTAAGGATCGCTTTGACCAATGTAGAGATCCACAGAAAAGACTTAAAAATATACCAATACATTCCCATCCCCCTGGCATTGACTGGTGTTGGTGAGGTCACCGGAATCCGGGACAGGATCTCGGTGCTGAGCATGGAGGGTGAGATGCTGGACAGCATGACAGGCCAGCAGATCGCTGCTGTGGTTCAGGTAAAAGGGGGAGAAGTTTCAGCAAAGAAACTGGAAGACCTGAGTGAAACAGACTCATATCCGATCCTGGATTATTGGGCTGAGAAATTAAAAGAAAGGATTGCTGACTCAAAATAATCCAACTCTTGGAAAAAGGAGGATGAAGGATGAAATTGAGAATGATAACCGGAAGCATGGTTTGTGCGGTCGTTTTCGCACTGACATTGGCATTTAACCCAGCTTGGCTCCATAACAGCAAGTTTCAGAACACGGACGTTGGCATTTTAACCAAGGCGGACGCTGCCGGGGGTAAAGTCAAGTCCCCGACCGGGACAGCACCGGATCGCTATGTTTATTATCCCGGCACTGAAAAACTTGGCCCGGATGAAATGCGGGTTACTGCCGCAGGTACGGGGATGCCTGCCGCCCGCCATGGTCAGGCAGCGACCTGCTTTCTGGTGGAGCTGGGTAATGGGGACAAGTTTTTATTTGATATCGGTACCGGATCAATGGCCAATCTTGCATCCTACATGATCCCTTACGACTACTTGGATAAAATATTTATCTCCCATCTTCACACGGATCATTTCGGCGATTTGCCCGGGTTGTGGGCCGGCGGTTGGACCGCAGGCAGGACAGGGCCCTTAAGGGTATGGGGACCATCAGGCAAGACACCCGAGCTTGGTACCAAAGCCGCCATTGTAGGATTCTTTAAACACTATGCATGGGATTGGGAAAGCCGCAATGCCGTTCTTAACCCTATTCCCGGCAGGATCGAGGTCACTGAATTTGATTACAGAGGCAAAAATGAGATTGTCTATCAGGAAAACGGGGTGACGGTCCGCTCTCAACCGGCAATCCACATTGCTGACGGTCCTGTAAGCTTTACCCTGGAATGGAATGGCTTCAAATTTGTCTTCGGAGGTGACAACGTTCCGAACAAATGGTTTCGGGATTATGCCAAGGACGCAGACCTTGTCATTCATGAATGCTTCCCCACCCCTGAAATTCTGGTCCAGTATTACGGCCAGGCCCCAACAGTGGCACTGCGGGTGGGCACCAAGATCCATACCTCACCCCCAGCATTTGGCAAGATCATGAGCACCATAAAACCCCGTCATGCCGTGGCCTATCATTTTTTCAACGAAGAGGGAACACGGTACCTGATGTACGATGCGGTTCGTCAAACCTACGATGGCCCGTTGTCAATGGCCACAGACAACATGGTTTGGAATATCCGCCGGGATGAAATCATTGAGCGCATGGCAGTTATAACTGATGATGCCTGGTCCGTTCCCTCTGTAGAGCCTCCCCCGGCTCGCACCACACCGCCGGTGAATATGTACTCCAAGGAAATTATGGACGGCTTTTGGGACATAACAGACTCCGAGGCTCAATTGTTAAAGGAACATGCAGAAAAGTACGGCATTGACCTGAAGAACTTTAAGTAATAGGTGCCCAATCACAAGGACAAAAGTCCTTAGGATAGTGGGGATAAGTTGGAGGGTAGAACAATAGCTTTTACCAAAATCATTTTTCGATCAACGTTATCTTTTTAGGGTTCATCCAGCGGCTGAACGATCTTGTACGCAGCCAGAGTACGTTGATCCAGAAGTTATCCCACAACATGTATAAGCAATAATAATTTGAGTTAAATGAGCTTGGCAACAAAAACAATAAAAAGGAGAAAAAGATGATGAAAGGTAAAAGTAAATTGTTAGTCTTTTGCGTTGGTTTTTTGATTATGCTTTTTTCATTACCGGCCTTTGCGGATGATGAAGGCTTTACCTCAAAAGATGAGTCTGGTAATGACCCCAGAGAGTTTTCCTCAAAATTTATGCCCTACTACAGATATACTGACATTAAGGACGGGCCAGATATTAACGAGTTCGTTCTGTTCGGTTTTCACGCATTTGACCCCAGGTTCGGCCTGACCTATGAAGTACCAGTTGCAAAGGAGGTTGATGCTGGAGCCCCGGTGGGGAGTAAAAACGGTATGGGAGATACCATTCTTCGCTTTTTCACACGACCAATATGGGGGGAAGCTTCCTATGGTAGGGACGGCAGCAAAAACTTTTCATTTATGCCCATGGTGGAAACCACCCTTCCGACCGCCTCCAGTTCCCAATTCGACATTTTGGGTGGCGACAAGTGGATACTGTCCCCAGGGTTTGTCACAGTTTTTGACATACCCGCATACAGCCCACCGTTCAGCCTTGCTTTTATAGCAATGATGAACTTCTTCGACTTTGATGTAACAAAGGATGACGGCGCGTCCTCTACGACCTCCTTCAGGGGGCGCTGGTTTTACATGCAGCCGTTCAGCATGCCCAAGCCTGATTTTTCAATGAAACACCTTTTTGACACCTCCGGTTTATATATCATGACGGAGTTTCAACCAGTTTATGATTTTATGGAATCTGACTTCTCACTGTGGGTTGCACCTGAATTCGGTAAGATTCTAGGGGGCGGGGTGATTCTTTATGCAAAGCCAGGTACGACAATTGATAAAGATCCTGGCGACAGGGACTTTACCTTTGAATTCGGGCTTCGTTATTTCATTAAATAGGATTAATAGGCAAAGGTTCAGCCGGATAAATTTTAGGGACTAAATTGAATCCCAGAAGCCGATTAGATCGGTTGAACCTTTAGCTTGTTTATAAAATACTTAATCATTGCAAAAAGTACAGGTATGCTGGCTAATTGGCTGTCTGACAGCCCTATGACAGCCTCATGTTCATTGTTGTGGAGATGTTTCTAATGATGAAATCCGACCTTTAAGGATTTCAAGAAAAAATACGGTCTTTTTGATCAAATGGTGGTAAGTCGCCGACATAACCATCAGCGAAAATGGCGAAGCGTAAAAATACAATGTTGAATTGGGGATATGAATGGAGAGAACAAAAGTAAGATCCATCGAAAAATTATCGCCTAAAAGTTGCTGGAAGTTTTTTTTGTACAGGATATCCTTGGTCATTATTTGCTCCTTTATCATAGGAACTTCTTCCAGTTGGGCGGATCTTATCAGTTTCTCTGGTGCAGAAAATGCTCCTAACATTGCTGAAATTCACATCAACGAAGATCATGTTAAAATTAATTTAGAGGTTTATGTCAACGATTTAGGGATTTTTTACCATCTTTTGCCTGATGACTTTTTTGAGGCAAAGAACCTATCAGCGCCCCCAATAGAAGAACGCCTCAAACAGTTTTCGACCGAAGGTCTTCGGGTTCTTACGGATAAAAAGGAATCAATAATACCAAGAGTTGCCATCGCCGAGCCTAGAACACGCATAGATCGGGCGTCGCCTTATGCCGGAAGGATTAATCCGTTTACCCGGCAACCCATACCCGGCCCTCCTGATGATCCCAGAGTATTGTACGTAGAACTAGTCTACCCTTTTGAGGGGCGACCCAAAACCTTGACCTTGATCCCGCCCATAGACCCCAGAACAGGTAGGCTGGGGGCGAGCATAGGCTTTGCCTGCTTCCATAGCCAAGCCATTATTTCAAACTTTAATTATATGTCAGGACCTGTAATCGTTAATTTGAATTGGCAAGATCCCTGGTACTCTAATTTTGATGACAAAAAGCTTCAAGGAGGAATGAGAAGCGGGGTCAGTTCATACATCTATATTGAACCATATGAAGTCCGTCATGAAATATTAGTCCGGGTAAAAGATATAGAGAATTGGATGGACTTAGGGCTTGAGGGAAGTCAATTTATAGAAGCACATGAAAATGAAAAACTCAAAGAGCGGGTAGGGCAATTTTTTCTGGAAAATGAAAATCTTCTGGTGGATGGGCAAAGGCTGCGTCCGATTCTTGATAGAACCGCATTTGTAAAGTATACCATGACCGGTTCACGATTTTTAGAAAGTCCAGAACAGCTATCTATAAATTCAGCCCGAATCGGAATCATAATAACCTACCTAACTAAAGGAATTCCAAATCAAGTAGAAAACAAATGGGAACTGTGGTCTGAAAGAATACAGAAAGTACCAACCAACGCCATTGACCCTGTAGGTCCTTTCCCCTCATATGTTACTCCTGATGATAACATCCATCGTTGGGAAAACTTTTTAAAAAATTATAAAGCTCCAACTGTTGAAAAGGTCTCGCTTTCAAGACAACAGAGTCATTTTAAAATTTCAGTTGCAAGTGTGGGCTGCCTTGTTTTTGTGCTGCCCGTTTTTTGGATGGGATTTAAACAGCGAAAAAAAGGCCGTCACAGCCTGATCTTTTTTTGCATGGTCCCTGCCATGGCAGGGGCGTCTATACTATTGCTTCCATATACAACGATTTCCATGCCAAGGCCTGGAATTGCTATGCCTTTGATGTCCGAGGAAGAAGCAGGGAAAGTGGTTCACAGTCTGTTAAAGAATATATACCGCAGTTTTGATTTTAGAGAAGAAGAAGATGTTTACGATAAACTTGCCATCTGTGTGGATGGTGACATCCTGACGGATATTTATCTGAAAAACAGAAAATCATTTGAAGTCAAACAGGCAGGAGGCGCAAGGGCAAAAGTCAGTCAGGTAGATATATTGGAAACCCAAATTATGCCGGAGCAGGAGCGCTTGAATAAGTCATTAAAGTTAAAAGCCCAATGGTCTGCCGTAGGAACAGTCGGGCACTGGGGGCATATTCATACCCGCAAAAATGTTTACGAAGCCTTGATAACCCTACAAGTGTCAGATGGAGCCTGGAAAATGACAGAGTTGTCTTTGCTGGAGGAAACCCGGGTGGATCCATATAGCGTACAGAATTATAAGACCAATTAATCAGTCTGAACATATTCAGACTGTCATATATAACAATAAAAGCAGGAAACATTATAATTGTGAAAAGGAGAATAACCATGAAAGCAAAATTCAAACTGGTAGCTGGCATTTTATTGTTGGCCTTTGCACTGGGTGGACTATTTATTTTCACGGCACAGGCAAAGTCCGCCAAATCGATGCCCCAAGACAATATGATCGACGGAGAACTTTATCCAAAAGGATATACACCTATGGATATAAAAAATGGGGTATATCCAAGAGATTATTATCCCAACACTGAAAAACTTGGCGCAAATGAGATGCGAGTCATCGCACTAGGGACCGGGATGCCCAACACGATTACAGGCAACCAGAAAGCTTCCTGTTGGTATGTAGAGTTAGGTAACGGGGATAAGTTCCTTTTTGATGTTGGAAGCGGTTCCATGGAAAATCTAGCCAAGCTAAGGCCTGATTATTCAAAAGTTGACAAGGTTTTCGCCACTCATCTTCATTCAGACCATGTGGGCGGGTTTGCAGAACTCTACATCGGAGGATGGATGAACGGACGGTATACACCGCTTCACTTTTATGGGCCCTCCGGGTCAGAACCTCGTTTTGGTACAAAAGCATTTGTGGATGCCCAAGTCAAAACATGGGCATGGGATATTGAAGGACGCCGCACAGGCTTTCCCATTGAAGGGGGAAAAGTTATTGCTCATGAATTCGATTTTCGTAACGAAGGTGTAATCTATGAGAAAAATGGAGTAAAAATTTCTTCGTTTCCAGCTATACACATTTTGGACGGCTCTGTAAGCTTTAGGCTGGACTGGAAAAACAGAAGTTTTGTATTTGGAGGAGACTCCTATCCTAATAAGTGGTTTATCAAGCATTCAAAAGGAGCCGAGTTGGTTGTGCATGAGTGCTTCATGTCCCCGGAAGGTGTGGCCAGGACTCTTGAAACACCACCTGCCCAAGCTATTTTTATCTCTGCCTATATCCATACTCCGCCAGATGCTTTTGGGAAAATCATGGCAGCAGTAAAACCACGTCATGCTGTTGGATACCACTTTTGGACTTGGCATGATCTTTACGATGAAACCCTTGAAGAAGTCCGAAAAGTTTACGACGGCCCTCTTACCCTTGCAGATGACATGACTGTTTGGAACGTCACAGATGAACAGGTTCTGATTCGAGAAGCAATAGTTACTGAAGATGTGGCCCCAACAGGAACCTCTCAGGCATACAGACAAGCCAAACGCGAGCCACCAGAAGTCGCAAGAGATTGGATTTCTCCTGACATAAATGCTGGCAAATGGGATGGATATACCCCGCCACCATTGCCGCAAAGATAACGGCTGCAGAGTTTTTAATGAATTCATTCCCTCCCCTTGTCATGAACGGGGGAGGGCTACTCTATAGAACTTGATAGGAGAAAAAATGAGATTTTTAATTTGGAAACTCATATTTATAGCATTGACTGCATGTATATGGACAACTCAGGCTCTTGCAATTGAAATAATAACACGAACCGATTTTAGTCAAGGAATTGTGGTTAGAGCTGACCTGATCAAAAATGCCGATAATGCGATAATACTTTTTGATTCGTCCAGTTCCATGAAGAAAATGTATAAGGATTCAGGAAAATCAAGATATCAGGTTGCCAAGGAGACCTTGAAAGATCGGAACACTTTTCTTCCTGACTTAGGATTTAATATGGGGCTTTATGTATATACGCCCTGGAAAGAGGTTTATCCCGTTCAACCTTACAACCGCGAAGCGTTTGCCAAGGCGATTGACAGCTTGCCTGAAAATCCTTCTGGCCCAACTCTTATAAGCCAGGGATTGTCGAGATTAAACTCTATATTAAAAGAGTTGAAAGGGAGAACCGTAGTATTTATCTACACCGATGGGTATCATCAGGTAAAAGCAGGTACTAGAAGGCCCTCAAGTGTTGCAATGGACCTGGCCAAAAAATATGATGTTTGTTTTTACCTGATATCCACCGCCGATGATTACCACAGTGTTCAACTATTCAAAAATGTTGAGCAGCTCAATTTATGCTCACGTGTTATTGGTTTTGACGAGTTTGTCGACAAAGAGATCTATAATTCTGAGGCCTTATTTACAGTCAAAGCTACAAAAAAATTGGTTACGATTGCGGATAAAAAGGTTGTCGGACTTAAAGGACGTCCTTTTTTATTTAATTTCGATTCCACAGATTTGTCTGCGGATACAAAAGAACGTTTAAAAATAGTAGGATCTTTTCTAAATAATAACCCTTCAGCTTATGCCGTTCTGGGAGGGCATACCGATAATATCGGACCTGAAATCTACAATACTGACCTGTCATTGAGGAGAGTTAAAGCTGTAAAAGAACACCTTACAAAAAATTATGGTATTGCAGCTGACCGGGTAGTGCTCTTCTGGTTTGGTAGCCGAAATCCCGCTGCAGATAACAATACGAGTAAGGGCAGGGCAATGAATCGGCGGGTAGAGATTGCGGTTGGTGGTATGTAGCTTTGGAAGACCTTGTGAACTCATCTTCTTCTTTTTAACTAACACCTATTTGAAATTAACAAATAATCACGAGGAAAAAGACGCATGGTTAAAAAAGGACTATTTTATACTGTTATTATACTATTGTTTTTTACCATCACTGCTCAGGCTAGTCAGTTAGAATTGTTTTTGATCGGACCTCAAAAAGCGGTTCAGGCTGGTGAAGAAGCTGAATTTACGCTTGTTTTTCACAATCTTAGCTCAGATGAAATAAAGTCCAACCAGTATAATGAACTGATCTGTAAAATTACGTTGGATCAAAAATCAGGTAAGGTTAGGGCTACGCTAACCGGGGGTGACTCGATTGAGTTACCAGGAAATGGTTTTGTAAAGAAAACATATCGTTTTAAAGTTCCGGAAAATTTTGTCGGGAATGTTAAAATCGCATTGGCAGAAAAAAACGCCAACCACGTTGTTTTTATGGCTTCCGTACCTTCGCCGAAGCCTGATGAGCCAAAGCAAGTCTCTTTGACTGACGCAACAAATATGTTCCAGCCATTTGTCGATAAGCTGTCAAGCAACGAGCCTATGTATTTCTTGGTAGGTATTGATCCGGGAGTTGAAAAGACAAGTTTTCAATTAAGTTTTAAATATCAACTGTTTAGTAAAGAAGGGTTACTTGGTGAAAAAGCGCCATGGATAAATAATTTTTATTTTGCGTATACTCAAAAGTCTCTTTGGGACTTGGATTCTGATTCCAAGCCATTTGAAGATACAAGTTATAAACCAGAGCTGTTTTACCTAGATGATAAAATTGATCTGGGTTTATCATGGGTTTCTTCATTTGGAGTGCAAGCAGGCTATCAGCATGAATCCAATGGTCAGGATGGTCCTGACTCAAGAAGTACGAATTTCTTATATATAAAACCAATCATCGCCTTCCCGTTGGGCGCTGGTTACCATTTAAAATTTGCACCTAAAGTTTGGGCCTACGTTAATAATGATGACAATGATAACGGAGACTTGAGTGATTATCGAGGGTATTTCGAGCTTGAGACAAAAATTGGGAACCCCGATAGTTTTATGCTCGGATCATTGTTCAGAAACGGAGATGAGGGTAGTTCTTACCAATTGGATTTAACTTATCCTTTAAGTCAACTGTTCGGAGGCCTCATAGATATGTATATCCATGCCCAGTATTTTAATGGGTATGCTGAAACACTGCTAAACTATAATGAAAAAGACGATGCTTTCAGACTTGGTATCTCCATAGTGAGATAGGTATCAGACAGGCTATATCAGGCGAAATGCAAATGGCTCTGGAAAAACACCATGAAGTGTTTTCATCAATCACCAAAAGGGCAAACTCCATTTGGAAAGTTGATTTTCGAATTATTTGTGCAGTTTTAATGACTATTTGCTTATTGTTTGTTGGGTGCAGCACTCGTGTTGGGACAAGAAACGTCGGGTATGATGAGGCCAACAGGCAAATTAGTACCAATTCTTTGAACAGCAGGGCCATCAGTACCTTATCGTTGAAAGTTTTATCCAGGTATAATCTTGCTTCTGACTATCAGGCAGATCCCAAGGGAGCGCTAGCAAAATTAGAGCTGATAAGCCGTACAGATAGAAGAAGGGATTTACTGTTCGTTCTTGCAGAGTTGAGTTATGACGCCGCAGGAAAACCTGCAAGAGACAGGACAGTTGGCTTTTTTAATGAGTCGAGGAAATACTATCTAAATGCTGCTGTTTTTGCCTATTTTTACCTCTTTGAAAAGAATCTTTATGAACGTCCCAACCATTGGGACCGGACGTTCAGATGGGCGTGTAATATTTATAACACAGCTCTGGCAAAAGCGTTTCAGACAGAAGATGGACAATTAGTGATAAAGGAGGGAGCAAAAAAACTTCCATCAGGGAAAGTTACATTGACTTTTGATCCGGGGACGTTCCCCTGGGATTTGATTCCAAAAAACGGTCTTATCATTCCATCGGATGAATTGGATGTATACGGCCTAAGTCATAGGAATAGAGAGTCAGGCATCGGTGTCCCATTTTTAGCTGTTTTGCCGCAGAAAAGAGATCAGGCCATAAAGAGAAGTTATCCAGGTATCTTATTGATGCGAATTGAAGATGGCATAGCCGCTTTTCATAAAGGTGCCCTAAAAGCCAAGCTTGAATTATATACCCCTTTGAGCGATTCAAGCGTTCAGCTTAATGGAGTTAATGTCCCCTTAGAAAAGGACTTGAGTGTTCATCTGGCTCATACCTTGAATCAAAGGCACCTTTGGGATGTCGGGCTAAAGGAGTTTTTTACAGGAAAAAACAGATACGAAACAGGCTTGTACGAGGTATGGCCTCATCGGAAAGGTTCCATTCCTGTTGTGTTCGTCCATGGAACCTTTAGCAATCCCCTTGCCTGGGCTGAGATGTGTAACACTCTTGTTGCCGACCCAATGATTAGAAATCGCTATCATTTTTATTTTTACCTTTACGACAGCAATCGACCTGTCAATTTGTCGGCCTTGTTTTTTAGAGGGGCTTTAAGTGACAAAGTCCAAGAACTGGATCCAGAAGGTACGGATCCTTATTTGAAGCAAATGGTGGTTATAGGACATAGTCAGGGAGGTCTTCTTACGAAAATGACTGTGACCAATACAGGAGACGATGTAATCAGTGCGCTTACGGGCAAAGGACTAAATGAATTAGAGCTTTCTGAAGAGCAGCGACTTCTCGTGGAAAGGACTGCGGTATTTAATGCTTTACCCTTTGTTAAACGCACAATTTTTATTTCAACACCGCATAGGGGGAGTCAATTGGTCACTGGCTGGATTACAAATATAGTAAGGAAGGTAGTCTCTTTATCCGCCGATACGCTGAATTTTACATCTGATATCATGGATGCAATCCCTTCAGAAGGAATTCCAGAAAGGTGGCGTTATCAAAACAATTTTACAAGTATCGACAGCATGGCCCCAGATAATCCGGCACTTCTTGCTTTCAGCAATATCCCGCTGGCACCAGGAGTAAATGGTCATTCCATTATCGGTATCCAAGGAGATGGTGACCCAACTCAAGGATCTGACGGCGTCGTTACATATAAAAGCGCTCATTTAGAGGGGATGGATTCTGAACTCATTATTCAGCCGTGCGGTCACTCAAGCCAGTGGCACCCCTTGGCCATTGAAGAGGTGAGAAGGATACTCAGATTGCATATAAATGAAATGAAGCAACAAGATAGCTAAAGGAGTAATATATGAAAAACTTATTCAATAAAATTATCATTGTAATGCTTTTATTTGTCTTTCCGGCTTTGGCCTTTGCAGATACAATAACTCTCAAAGACGGCCAGACTTTTACGGGGAAGGTTATATCACGCACTGATACTGCAGTTGTTTTTGAAATCGGTGGCCAACAAATGAATTTCCCCCTTTCAAATGTTCAGAACGTGACTGTTGATTTTAATAGTGCCCCCCAGACAGCAGCCCCCGCACCGGCACCAGCCCCTGCTCCCGCACCGGAAAAGCCCAAGGTGCTCCAAGTCCAGGCAGGGACACCAATGACGATAAGTTTGGCTACACAATTAGACAGTGGAAGACATGCTTCAGGCCATCGGTTTACAGCAACATTGGAAGCCAACCTTATGTCCGGCTCAGAAGTTGCTGCGCCGAGGGGGGCGACAGTCCATGGTCAAGTGGTCAGTGCAAATAAGTCTGGCCGGGTCGCAGGTCAGGCCCATATGGATCTCACTTTTACAGGAATAATCGTCAATAATCAGATGGTTCACATACAGACCTCCACTATTTCCACATCAGCTGGAAGAACAGGTGCAACAACTGCAAGAAGGACGGCAGGTGGTGCGGCTATTGGCGGATTGGCAGGTGGTTCCAGTGGGGCCAGAACTGGAGCAAAAATAGGATTAGGCGCTTCCATCATAACAAGGGGTAACCAGGTCCAGATACCCGCTGGTACACTGTTTGATGTACGCCTTACCGCTCCATTTACCGTGAGGTAATGATCTTTAATGAGAGCAAAATATAAAATTATGCAAGACGTTAACCTGCAGATTTGTATAGGTCAGATAAATGAACTTTGATGCCCTCATTGTTCTGATGATTCTTGGTATGACCGGAGTCATGTTTGTTAGCGGCAGGATCCGTGGGGATCTGGTAGCAGTAATTGTAATGCTCTTATTGATGATTTTTGGAATCATCACTTTGGAGGAGGCATTCGAAGGGTTTTCGAGCCCGGCTGTTATCGTCATCGCTGCGATGTTTATCGTTGGAGATTCACTAGTGAGTACAGGGATCACCAAAAAAATTGGTTTTCAGGTACTTGCTTTTGGTAAAGGTCGTGAAACTCGGTTAGTTTTTGCTATGATGCTTGCTGTTGGGATTATAGGGGCCTTTATGAGTTCTACTGCTGCCATGGCCATATTTATACCCATTACCCTTTATGTCTGCGAAGAGGCCAAATTAGACAAACGGCGTCTATTAATGCCACTTTCTTGTGCAGGCCTTATATCAGGGATGATGACGCTTGTTGCAACAACCCCCAACTTGATCATCTCTGATATGCTAGTAGAAGAAGGACTTGACCCATTGGCCTTTTTCAGCGTTACACCTTTCGGCGTTGTCATATTGATTGTTGCAATCGGATTTATGCTCTTGATCGGGAGATATCTTCTTGGCAGCAAGCCTGACGGGGATCAAGTCAAAGAACAAGTCTCTATAGACGACTTGGTAGGCAGGTATGGCCTTTTAGAGCGGCTGGCCAGGCTTTTTGTGCCTCCGGAATCTGACTTCGCACATAGGCCTTTGAACTCAATCCCAGATACCAAACCAATCATCTTTTTGGGGTATGAAAGGCGCCGGGGTAAAGACAAAGGCATCTATCAGGTAGCGTCAGGCACCGTATTTAAACCCGGAGATGACATCTTAGTGTTAGGCGATAAATCAGATTTAAATAAAATCGTTGAGTCTTTTTCATTGACAGCAATTCCCCTTCGCCCAAGCCAGACACGCAATGATTTTTTAAAATCTGTGGGAACTGCAGAAATAATGCTTACACCACGCTCGATCTTGATTGGTCATTCTTTAGAAGAGATTTGCTTCAGAGAACGCTATAATGCGAGCGTAATTGCAATTGGAAGGAGGGATCAGACATTTCAAAAGGACCTTAAGAATTTTCCTTTGGATTTTGGGGATACTCTACTTTTAAGCGGCTCGTGGGAAACATTAATCCAGATTGGTAAAGAAAAAGAGGATTTTATCTTGTTAACCTTTCCAAAAGAATATGATGATAGATCTCCTTCAGAATCAAAAGCTCCCTTTGCTCTTGTTACTATTACATTAATGGTGATTGCAATGGCCTCAGGTATATTACCAAATGCAACAGCGGCCTTATTTGCGGCGCTTGTATTAATCTTCACCAAAAGTGTAGACGTTGCAACTATTTATAGGACCGTCAACTGGCAGACTATTATTTTGATTGCCGGAATAATTCCTCTGGGTACCGCGCTGGAGAAAACAGGGATAGCACAAATGATATCCACTGAAATGATCGAGTTGTTTGGTGCGTTTGGCCCATTAGCAATGCTTGCAGCTTTGTTCCTTATAACTGCTGGGATAGGTTTGTTTCTTTCAAACACACCAACAGCAGTTTTAGTCGCTCCAATCGCGTTGGAGGCTGCCAGTCAGATGAATGTTTCGCCTCATGCTTTTGCCATGACAGTGGCAATAGCTTGTTCAGCAGCCTTTATAACTCCTGTCTCATCACCGGTAAACTTATTGACCCAGCAGGCAGGAGGATATTCTTTTATGGATTTTGTCAAAGTAGGGCTGCCGTTGTTTGGCCTAACAATGAGTGTAACTTTGTTTATGGTGAATCTCATTTATCTTTGACAATTAAGAGGACAGGCTTTTATGACTAATAATGTTATCAAATATGCCTTCATCTTCAGTGGTGCTTATCTGATTTTGCATGCATTTATGCTGTACTATTATGTTAAGTTACCCAAGGAACTCGGCTTGATATTCAACATGGTTACGTGGATTGTAGACATTGGCTGGACAGCCCTTCTCGGACTTTTTGTCATTGTTACAGGGCTTTCACTGAAATCCCACATGCGAATCATACATCACAAAATCATAATAGGTGGTTATTGTGTCATATTTACGTTTGGTTCTATTTTTTGGTCATTGGTCTATAATTCTTCAGTTGGGCCCTATCCACCTTTTGAAGGGCGAATTTTCTCTTTTCATATGCAAACAATCGGTGAGCTTTTAAGGCCATCTTTTGATACCGATTTTTTAATTGTATTAGGTGGAATTGTTTCAATCCTTTTGTGTTGTGTCTTTTTTCATTATGCGTATCTGAGGTTAGAGTCCGTAAGTGATAAATAGTAAATATTAATGCCAAAAGAAGAGAGGGTTGACAAATGGACGAAATGAATTCAACTCAAAGAGGTACATTTTCAAGGAGAAGCTTTCTTCAGTTAGTGGCGGGCTTATCATTATCGTCTGCATCAGGAGCTTGGGCCGGACAGCAATATGGCCTGCCGGATTTGAAGATAACAGATTCAGATTTTCCAAAAATCCAGGTGAAGACTACAACTAAAACAGCCTCCCAACGCCACAATTGTAAGCCAGACTTGGCAAGGTTCCCAGGTAAACATATGGCGTTTAAGGTCATTTCTGAAGAGTTGGGCGCCCCCTCTTCAAGTGGAATCTTGGTGAATCAGATTATAAAGAATGTGAAAGGGGGCAAAATCGGTAAGGGTGTTCCTGTAAGGGATCCTTTGGAAGCCCGGATGTTTTTGGCTCTTAATACAGCAGCCACCACTTGGAATATGATAGTGGGACCTTATGGAGAGAATCACGAGAACATGGGGTTTTTAAGCTGGCTTCCGCAAGGATTACCTCCTGAACTGACACAAAACCCGGTGCCGCTCAAAGATAAGACTAATACATCCAAGAAAATAAAAGCTATTGCCGCATATGCCGGCAGTGATAAAACAGGCATCACTAGGATTGACAGACGATGGGTATACTCATCTACTTGCAAAAATGGGGAAGATCCTGGTCCTCCAATATCCAAACCAATCGTTTTCAAAAAAGCCGAACAACCAAAGGAAACAGAGAACGAACTTATTTTGCCTGAAAGCGTTCAGTATGCCGTTGTGATGCTGTTTGTCCAGCCTTGGGCACTTCACCAGATTGATCCTGCCACGCTGGCCAACAACGTGAGTGTAAATCAGGGCTACTCACAGATGGGCTTGGCTGCGGTATCACTTGCCCAGGCCATTCGTTCACTTGGATATGTTGCGATACCATGCATGAATGATACGGCTATGAGCGTACCTCTGGCCATTGATGCAGGTTTCGGAGAGTTAGGACGGCTTGGTTTCTTGATTACGCCGGAATATGGCCCTAACGTCAGGATTGCAAAGGTGCTGACTAACATGCCAATGGCAGTTGATTCTCCCATTGAGTTTGGGGTCACCAACTATTGCAGGGATTGTGGGATCTGCGCAAGAGAATGTCCTTCAGGTGCCATAAGCCCAGACAAGGAAAGAACTTTTGAGCCTCCTCCAGGCGCATCGCCCTGTGGCAATCCAGGAAGTCTGAAATGGTATGTAGACGGGAAAAAATGTCTGAGATGGTGGCTTGAATCAGGTGGCGGCTGTTCCAGGTGCATTAATGTTTGTCCTTATACCAGAATGACAATGGGACGTGGTGGTAAAAGTGATCGAGTAAAGCCTGAAGACTTTTGGGATATGGATCACAACGCTTATGGTCGGCGGGAGATCATTTATTAGCAGGGAGGGAAATTATGAAAACGATAGAAGATATAATAACCGTTTTATTCATCATCAGTGTGACCACCCTTGCCAATGCAGACACCGAGAATATTCCTGAAATAATTGAATTCAAGGGTAGATTAGATACAAGTGAAGTTTTGGTTGATTATCCAACCCGGTTCCAGGGTCCAGTCCATTTTACCCATAACAAACATGTGCAGGATTATGGTGCCGGATGCGGAGACTGTCATCATGATGGTAGTCTTGACCCGATAGAATCATATGATCCTTCAGAATCCTATTCCTGTGACGACTGTCATTATGACACAGGTCTTGTCAGAGGGCCGACAGCTGAAAACACTATGGCAAAGGATGAGCAACTGATGCATCGTCCTAATGCCATCCATGCGCTATGCTTGGAGTGTCACAAGGAAAACAACAAAAAAAAGCACCTGGTGGTTGCACCTGAGGCCTGTATTTCATGCCATACAAAGCAATATAAAGAATGAGCTAATGGTAAAAATGAATATGACTATAAGGTTTAAAAGAATCTATTTTTTAACAACAGATTGTAGCTTTAGGAGCCTCAAAACAGAGAGGTAACATGTTAGAATTTCTACTTCGAAAGAGTCAATATTTTATTGGAGTGATTGTCATTGTGACTTTAATATGCGCTTTGACTTTGTATGTAATGACAACACTCTCTGCTGTATGCGAAATTTATAATGCATTTATAGGAACTGACTTTTCAGTAAACTCGACCAAAATTTTGGCTGTAAAATTTTTGAAAATTACAGATTTATTCATAATTTGCCTTGGGTTACAGATCATTGCCGTAGGGATTTACAAATTATATATCAATGAGAAAGTTTCGCTGCCAAAAGAGATAGATACAAAATCCTTAGCTGATTTGAAGGCGTCGTTGGTAAAAATCGCCACCTTAGTACTTTTAATTTTGTTTGTTGAACAAGCAGTCTCGCTTGGCCCCAGTGAAAACCTTTTGGGTTTTGGGATTGCTATCGCAGCTGTCATTGCTTCGGTTGCCTGGAGCAAAAATCAGTTTCTAAAGTAGGATAAAATGGTTCTATCTTTTAACATTACAATAAAACGGACAAGGTAAACTGATGATACAGATCTCCGATCTTACATTTTCCTATGCTTCAGGTGATTTTCAATTTAACCTTCCGACCTTATCTATTGAGAAGAAGGAGAAAACAGCCATCATAGGCCCTTCTGGTTCAGGCAAAACTACTTTGTTAAACTTAATTTCGGGCATTAGTGTACCAAATGAAGGTAGTATTGTGATCAATGAACAAAAAATATCTTCTCTTAGTGACGCGCGCCGAAGAGAATTCAGAATCAGCCGTATGGGGTTTGTTTTTCAAGATTTTGCCCTGCTGGACTACTTGAATATCATGGACAATATTCTTCATCCATATCGAGTTACTAACGCGCTAATTTTAAATGGCAGTGTTAGAGAAAGGGCACGAAAATTGGCGTCTGAAATGGGTATTTCAGACAAGCTTAAAAGATACCCTGAAAAATTGTCCCATGGACAAAAGCAAAGGGCTGCAATCTGTAGAGCATTGATTACATCTCCTAAATTGATTCTTGCAGACGAAGCCACTGGAAACTTGGACCCTGAGAATAAAACGAAAATTTTAGATTTGCTTTTCAGGCAGGTTGAGGAAAAGCAGGCTACCCTTGTTGCTGTTACACATGATCACGACTTATTGGACAGGTTTGACCGAGTAATTGACTTTAGAGATTTTATGTCAGGGGAATAAAATAATGTTGGATTACCTATATATTGCTTTTCAATACGTCCGGTACCATAAGGTAAAAACTGCTACTCTTGTAATATGCATCACTCTTATCTTGTTTCTACCGCTTTGCCTTAACAAAATCGTGGAGGAAAGTCAGCGGCAATTGATGGAAAGAGCCGATGCCACACCATTTGTTATCGGGAAAAAGGGAAGTGCTTTGGATCTCTTAATGAACACGCTTTACTTTGGTGATGAAGTTCCTGAACTCACAACCATGGAAGCATTTGAGAAAGTTCAAGGAAGCGGGCTTGCATGGCCTATTCCTTTGTATGTCCGTTTTAAAACTCTCCAGTACCCCATAGTTGGAACTGGATTCGAATATTTTGAGTTTCGAAAGCTTGAAATTAAAGAAGGCAGGCAGATAGCAGTTTTAGGAGAGTGTGTGATAGGTTCACGTGTAGCTAAAGAACAAAATCTTAAGCCGGGTGATCATCTGCTAACATCCCCTGAGAACCTTTTTGATCTGGCTGGTACATATCCGTTGAAAATGAAAGTTACTGGGGTACTCGCACCGGCATATTCTGCTGACGATTTGGCTGTTTTCACGGATATCAAAACTTGTTGGGTTATTCAAGGCTTGGGGCATGGTCATCAGGATGTTACACAAATCAAAGACCCCACATTGGTGCTGAAAAGAGAGCCGGGCAATGTTGCTGCAAGCCCAAAGCTTTTCCACTACAATGAAATTACAAAAGAGAACAGAGATTCATTCCATTTCCATGGTAATACCTACCGCTATCCCGTTAGTGCGGTTATTGCCTTACCAGAGAGTAAAAAGGCCGGCACAATACTTCAAGGTCGGTTTTTGTCTGATGATACTCCTCTTCAAATTGCGGTACCATCAATCGTCATAAGCGGACTAATGGATAATATCTTTAAAATGAAAAATGTTCTAAGTGGATTAATCTACCTTGTCGCTTTTGCAATGATACTGTCTTTGTTTTTGGTTTTTTCACTTTCAATGCGGCTACGAGAAAAAGAATTGGTTACCGTTTTTAAATTGGGCTGTAGCAGACAAACTATTGCAAGTCTCATAATGGCTGAGATTTTGATCATCCTGACGGTTAGTGTTTTTTTATGTGTAATGATGGCGTTGTTTATGGACGGTATTGTTCAAGATTTAGTGCGTCTATTGTTTATAAAATAAAATGACATCTTCATAGGAGGGCGTTGAACATGAGATTTATTAAGGCTTTTATTGTAATGCTCGTAGTGGCAACATCGTTTTCTGTTTATGCAAGTGATAAAAAGATCCAGATTCATGCTGTGAACTATCCATTGAGTTATTTTGCACAAAGGATTGCCGGGGATGCTGCTCAGGTTTATTTTCTTTTACCAACAGACGAAGATCCGGCATACGCTGATCCTGACCTTGAGGTCATTCTTGCTTTTCAGAGGGCAGATCTCATTCTTTTGAATGGTGCAAATTATGCCAAATGGATTAAAAAGACTAGCCTGCCAACGTCAAAGATGGTTGATACCAGTCGTAAATTAAAGAGTAAATATATTTATACAGATCAGGTAACAACCCATAGTCACGGGGGCGCAGGAGAGCATGCCCATGAAAATTTGGCATTTACGACATGGCTTGATTTTCAAATGTCAATAGAACAAGCCGACTCAATTAAGAACGCATTAATTAAGAAACTGCCATCAAAAAAAGAACAGTTTGAAAGAAATTTCCTGTCCCTTAAAGCAGATCTACAATCCTTGGATGATGACTTAAAGAAGCTATGTAAGACTAAAGCAGATATTCCAATATTGGCCTCTCATCCTGTATATCAATATTATTCAAGAGCATATAAACTGAACATCAAAAGTTTACACTGGGAACCTGACCAGATCCTATCCAAATCAGATTTAAATGAATTAAAAAAAATATTACCAGATCATCCGGCTCAATGGCTAATATGGGAAGGCACTCCAGGGGCCTATACAGTAGAGCTTTTGGATTCCATGGGTATATCAAGTATAGTATTTTCTCCTTGCTCAGTGCCTCCTGAAGACGGTGATTTTCTAACTCAAATGCAGCAAAATATCAAGAATCTCCAGCCTATATTTATAGACTAATAGTCATAAACCAAGACAGTAAAGGAGGGCAGAGTATGATAAAAATAATCAATTGCTTCATATTACTCTGTTTTTGGTTGTGTATCTTTTCTGTAATAGTCGAAGCAAATTCTTCAAAGCCTTTGTATAAAGTATCTTTTGACGATTATAAGACAGGAGATGAAAGAGAATGGCTTGCAGGCAAAGGCTTCGAGTTTAAAGAAGATGCAAAATATCGAACCCGAGTTTTATTTACCGGTGATAACGATCGACTCAACGTTGAGGTCGAAAGGAGGGCATTTGGCATTATGCTGAATGAATCCGTGGATATCTCAGATTTTTCTTATGTTGAGATTGATTGGGGTGTAAACATTTACCCCAAAGGGTCATCATATGAGCAAGGGGTTAGGAATGAGGCAATTATGCTAATCGTTTTTTTGGGCGATGAAAGAATGCCAAGCGGAGCTTTTTTCATCCCAAACAGCCCTTATTTTATAGGTTTATATTTATGTCACGGTGACGATCGAATGAATTTCCCATACACAGGACGATATTATAAGAAGAGCGGCAGATATGTCTGCGTGGATCGGCCGGAGCCTGGCAAGATGGTTACAAGCCGGTTTAACCTTATGCAAGCATACAGAGAATATTTTGACAAAGAAGAAGACGATAACCCAGCAGTGTCAGGTTTTGCGATTGCAGGAGACACTAAGCGTGCTAGTAATGGAGGGAATGCATCCGCCTTTATTCGTGAAATCCGATTCTATAAATAGGTTCCTATGTCTAAAAAAGTGAGGCCCAAGAGGTGGATCTGGATATTAAGTATTCATTAACAAAGTGACATTTCCATATGGAATGTAGTTTATTGATATATGGAAAATCGGAATATGTAAAAATGGCAATAAATTTAATAGTATAAGCTATACCTTTTCTCTTCACATGAACTAGGTAATGTTCACATAGAAAACAAGTTTTGGTACCATCTTTAAAAGAGTTTTCTGGAAGAGAATACCATAATAAAATAATTAAATTTTGACCTTCTTTATTTAGTAGCAGTAACCAGAATCTTTAAATAAAGGATGACCTGGTTGTTTAATATGTATTGAAAACTAAGAGTAAAAAATTATTGTGCAAGAATCTAACGGGAGATTAAAAAAATGATACAACTCAATAATATTATAGTATATATGAATGAAGAGGCTGATCTGGCCGCTCTCAAACGAGGTATCACTGTAGCAAAAGCATATAATGCTAAAATTACACTAATGAGTGTTTTAGAATCTTATGATTCATATACTCTTTTATCGAGCCCAAACATAAACATAAATGCTATAGAACGTCAGTTGGTTAAAAGTCGAAATGAACAACTCATCAAGACGGTTGAAAGTATAGACCATGAAGGCGTTACAATCTCTATCGAGGTTATAGTCGGTGACCCGGCAATTTCAATCATACGTTTTGTCCAAAGCCAGAATATTGATTTGTTGATTAAAGCACCTGAACCAAAAGATGGACCTCGCCAAAAACATCTCGGGAGTATTGATATGCGACTCATGCGGTATTGCCCCTGTCCCGTTAGCATTGAGCCTCAAAAAGAAACTGAACATACAAACCGAGCTATCGTAGCTCTTGACTACGATGCAGATGACGAATGGCTCTTTCGTTTAAATAGCAGTATTCTAAACTTAGCTCTTTTAGCAATATCTGGGACTCACCCAGATCTATATATTGTCCACGCCTGGTCCTTGTATGGGTATTCTTATCTTGCAGACGGTTTGGGAAGAATTCCTTCAGATGAGTTGAAAGAGATGGTTGCCAAAGAGCGCTCAGAACGTCAAAATTGGTTAAAGAATCGAATGGAGATTTTTCGTGAAACGCTTGGAAAAGAACAGGCCATTAAATTCGATCCAAAAACAGAGGTCATTGAAGGAAAACCTGAAACTGTTATTCCCCAGCGAGTGGATGAAATAGATGCAGATCTTCTTTGCATGGGAACAGCTTCTCGCTCAGGTTTGAAAGGGTTATTACTTGGAAATACTGCTGAAGAAATTTTACACAGAATAAATTGCTCTGTGGTGGTAATTAAACCTGCGGATTTTGTATGTCCGATATCCCCATAATAATGGCTCAAAACAAATAGTAGCCCAATTCGTGCTGTAACCAATTGAGTTAAAATGAAAAAACTCTTTTTTCAGAAAAATAGATTGAGGTGACTTTTTTATTGGAAAACTTCCTTCTATAACGGGAGAAACTTCCTAATAGTCAGTGGGTGACTATTCTGTGATAATCTTAAAGAATAAAGGTGAGAATATGGATCAAAAAATCGAAGAATTTAAAGCCGAAATTGAACAATTAAGAGATGAGCTTAAATTAAAAGCCCATTTGGCCAAAGCTGAAGCAAAAGAAGAATATGAGAAGTTAGAAGACAAGTGGGAAAAGTTCAAAAGCCAATTGAAACCTCTGGCCGATGAAGTTAAAAATACTGCTGAAAATACTGGTACCGCTCTTGATGTTGCAGCCGATGAATTAAAACGAGGGTACAAGCGATTGAAAAAAATATTTTAGAAGCGGCTTGATTGATGTAATCCTCTTAAAAATTATAAATGAAGATACTTAGGCTTTTACGGTGAACTACTCCATAGCTTCCATTGGAGAAAAAAAGGTCTTGTGTTTGCCAATTGGGGCGTTTTCAAAAATCTGTGTCATCGGTTGAGTCCCTGGAACTGCCCCGGCACGTGCGGAAGTAAAAGCCAGTTCCAAAAGAGGGCCTTCAATCTGCCACGTCAGAGGAGTTGGCTTTTGCTGGAGCGGGATCCTGGTACCATATTTTCGTAATTCCCTACCAAATTCTTAGTTTTTAATGCAGCCGTCCCTCAAAGAAAATAGCCAGTTGCGAAATTGTAAGCGACCAATTCTGAATCTGCATTACTCATTTCCTGCTGGCGTTCGGGATGCCCATTTAAAATGATTTTAGCAAGCTGTCCTGGCTTGGAAAGGCCCCTTTGGTTTTTGTCAGTTTAAAATTCGATCAGATATTCGAACGATAACCACAAGGGAAATGAGCAATGGCAGAGGCAGAACTAATGGTACTTTGGGTCAAAATTTAAATCTTTCATTATAGCGTTCATTTGGAACTATTGCTTATTGTCTGATGGTATGCAAACAGAAAAAAGACTATTTTAAACTCGTGGGGCGGGGGTTTCATTAATTTCACAAAGCATGGCACTTTTTTTGTAATACATCGAAAAAAGGCTGTTGGTCGAAAACTTTGTAAAATTTAAGACGCCTTAAAATAGAGCATCCATCTTGGATTAAGGATGTGCGAGAGTCAAAGTTCACTATCTACGAATCATAAGGACGGAATCAATCTGAATTAGTAAATGCAAAGTTAGCATTGTGTCTATTATCAAACCCTCAAAGGGTTATCAATAACTGTGCTCAATACTTCTGACATTGCTCCTCTTTTTAATAGTACACCCTGTCACACCTCATATCAGAAGTGATTATTCAGCTTAAATAAATATAAAGTTGAATAATCACTTTTCATAGAGTTGAAATAATTTTTCACACCACAGATCATCATTTATAG
>JAKSAU010000801.1 GCA_022361535.1 Desulfobacterales bacterium | reverse complement strand
TTATGGTAGATAAATATAATCGTCCCGGAAATGATTTGTCCATTGCAGTTTCAAAGGAAGCGCTTGCCAATATGCCTTATGATCTGGCTGTTGAAGATTCCTCGGACATGGCCATGTTTCTTGCCCGAAATATGGGGGTGGCCACAGCCTTAATCGATAGACCCTGGAATTGGGAATTTCCAGGACATGACAACGTGACCCGATGTATATCCTGGGATCAGATTTCTTCCATGCCCCTTTCTCCGGAAGAGTCTCTTTCTTAAACCCGGCACAATCATCTTCTGTCAGAGAAACCCATTCATTCCTAAACAGATACAGTATGCAAAAAAACGATCAGAATATCCTTGATAAGAAATTTTTCCACCATGTATAGTCCTTGGTTTTCTGATCATGTTGAAACAAGGGGTTAAATAACCTTAGTGCCCTATGAGTGAATATGTTATAGAGCTTGATAAGATAAGAACATAGTGTCGGAAATACCACCAATGGACCCTAAAAAAAATAAACTACTGGATGAGATCGGCCAGGGTATTTTAAAAATACTTGAGTCAGATGCCAGAATGCCCTACAGCCGGATAGGCCGTATGGTTGGGTTGTCCACTCCGGCGGTCACTGAGCGGGTCCGGAAGATGGAGGAGGCTGGTATCATATTGGGTTACTACACCCGTGTATGCAAGGAAGACAGCAGGGAAACAGTGACAGCCTTTATCGAATTGGAGACCCAGGTGGCCCATTACAACAGGGTGAAGCAGGAAGCGAATTGCTTGGCTCAAGTATTAGAGTGTCATCATATCAGTGGTCAGGCAGCTTTCATTATAAAAGTCCGTGTTGCAAGTGTGACAGATTTGGAAGATGTTGTGGCAAAGTTCAGTCCGTTTGGAAAAACCCGGACCAGCATAGTTCTCTCATCTTCAAAAGAACCCGAATAATATTTAATCCGGTAAAAAGGAAACTATTAATCCGTTTATATTCAGGTTGATTTTTTTCCCTCTGGATTTATATTCTTTCCACATTCGGGGAAAACCGCTTCTCCGAAACGTAGGATATAAAGATTTACTGATTTGGAGGTAAAAATGGGCAATCAATTTAAAACCGGCATGCTGCTTATTGTGATGACCAGTCTGTTTTTGTTCTTAGGGTATATCCTGGGCGGTCAGTCAGGAATGTTCATCGCTCTGATTTTTGCCGGGGCCATGAATATCGGCAGTTATTGGTATTCCCATAAAATCGTATTAAAAATGTATAAAGCGCAGCCCCTGGACCGTTCCCAGGCTCCGGGCCTGTTTGATACTGTTGAAAGGCTTGCAAGGCAGGCTAATCTTCCCATGCCGCAAGTTTACCTGATACCCGAAGATGCCCCAAATGCCTTTGCAACGGGCAGGAACCCTGAACACGCTGTTGTCGCCGTTACCAAGGGCTTGATGAACATGATGAATCAGGATGAATTGGAAGGGGTGATTGCCCATGAACTGGGGCATATAAAAAACAGGGATATCCTTATTTCGACTATTGTTGCCACTCTGGCCGGGGCTATTATGTGGATCGCTTCTATTGCCAGATTTTCCGCCTTTTTTGGTGGAAGCGATGATGACGAAGGCGGGCTAGGGTTTATAGGGGTTCTTGTGGTTTCCATGATTGCGCCTATTGCCGCCATGATTGTACAGATGGCTGTTTCAAGGTCCAGGGAGTACTTGGCCGATGCGACTGCTGCCCGGATTACAGGCAACCCCGGTGGTCTTGCCTCGGCTTTGTCCAAGTTGGGCTCCTACAGCCGGGGCGGCCAGGTCGATGCCAATCCATCCACCGCCCATATGTTTATTGTCAACCCTTTGTCCGGCAGGCAGATGATGAGCCTGTTTTCGACCCATCCGCCAATTGAAGAGCGGGTGGCACGGCTTGCCCCCCATGGACAAAAAAGCTTTGGAAATGATACGGCAGGGTTTAGCAGAAGCGACCAGAGTCCGGGCAAAGAAAAACCCTCAGGCCAGACCATGGAAGATCAGGGCAGATCCTTTTGGGATAATATGTCCTGATAACATAAAGGAGAAACTATGGCAGTAGGATGGGCCCGTGACGGAGCTGTACAAGAACAAATCGATGCCGGTGTGGAAGATGCTGTAAATCTTGCCAGAAGCCGGATGCCCAAGGGTGAAAGTTTGACACATTGTCAATTGTGTGAAGAACCAATTCCTGAAGCACGGCGAAAAGCGTTGCCAGGTGTCCGGTTCTGCGTGGCCTGCCAGGTTGATCTGGAAAAAGAGCAGTCCATTTCCACGGGCATTAACCGCAGAGGAAGCAAGGACAGTCAGTTGAAATAAAAGTCGGTCTATATTTTACACCAAATAGGGGAGTGGATGTTCGTTCACTCCCCTGTTATATTTTCAGTCATTATTTCAAAATAATTAGATTTCTTGTTGATTTGGAATAGAGCATAGTATATTGGTAATACCAATTATCCGAACCTGAACGCTTAGAATCCTCCGGGATGTTGAATCTGAATTTCGCTGACGGCACCATTTAACGTGGAAAGGACAAGGCATGGCTATCTCTGAAATGTTTTGGAAAATGGCTGAAGAATTTGTGGCCCTAATTCATAATGAAACCGGTAACTCTGTGATCGTCTGCGATGAAAACGGGGTGATCACATGTTCAACAGATAAAAGCCGCATCGGGATAACGCATGCCGGTGCTCAAAAGATAATGTCCGGTGAGGTGGATGAGGTCTTTGTCACGGCTCAAGAAGCTCTGGATAATCCAAAGGTGAAAGAAGGGTATAACTGTGTTGTGAAAAAAGATGAAAACCGGTTCGGAACCTTTGGTATTGCAGGGCCGTTAAAAGAGGTGAAGCCCCTGGCAAGGATTTCATCGGTCGTCATGACGTCATGGCTTAATGAACTGGCCCAAAAAGAACAGATTGAAAAGACGTCTGAAAAAGTATTCTCAGGGGTTGATCAGATGATGACGAAAAATAAGTCTGTGTCTGCCGAGTCAGCATCCCTGTTTAAAAATATAGAAGGAGCTGCTAAACAGGCTGTAGAAAATTTAAATGTAACGGACGAGATTCTAAAAACCATCCAGGATATTTCGTCACGAAGCAATATCCTGAGTATCAACGGTACCATTGAAGCCTCCCGGGCTGGGGAAAAGGGCAGGGCATTTGCAGTGGTTGCAGGTGAAATGCGACAGATGTCTAAAGGAACTAAGGAGGCGGCATCTACAATCGAAGCAAACCTGGATGATATTAATGCATCCATGCTGACCTTGAGTCAAACGCTCAAGTCATTTTCGCAAATATCAGAAGAACAGCATGAAATGATGGATCAAACCGTTGAAATGGTCGCTTCCCTTAAAACTGCCTTAGATGAACTTAAACGCCTTTGATCAAAGTAGCATTAGTAGACCTCGAACTTCTAACAACTGATTTGGGGGCATCATAAGTAATGGGCTTGTCATTGACAGAACCTTCCCCCTGCTGTAAAAATTAAGAATTGTTAATCAGCGTAAGGATACTTCCATGCCCGTAACAAATAACAGGTCAAGCGAACGGTTTGATCTTGAATTACCAGTGAATCTTCGTATCGGCGATCCCGTGGATACTGTTCCGGAATCTGCGGTCACCAGGAATATTTCTTCTACCGGTGCCCTGGTTACCACTGACCTGCAACTTGCTGTGGGTACGACATTGGAAATTGATATTGATATCCCTCTTGACGCATTGCGTGATTTGAAAGGGGATAAAGCCAAAGTTGCTTTGAAAGGAAAAGTCGTCAGGGTGTCTGGCCAGAATACAGCCCTATCTTTTAATGATACCTCCCAAAAGGAAATTGACGACTTGACCCGGCGGGAAAAAGAGATACTCAAACTGATTTCTAATGGGCTGTCAAATCAAAAGATTGCTGATCACTTGTTCATCAGTCCTCATACCGTTAAAACCCATTTACAGAATATTTTTAGCAAAATTAATGTAAAACAGCGTCTCCAGGCAGCCTTATGGGCTGCAAAACATTTGTAGAACGAAAAATTCGTAAAGAGTTAGCTTAACTTGTAAGGCCTTTTGAGTCCCTTAATTGCCGCGTATATAGTTGTTTTTTATATTAGGCTTAGCTAGTAATATTTTTCTTTACAAACTATTCTTTGTGGTTACCATTATCCTGAAAACAAACACAAAGGAGGTCAGTCATGCCTTTGGATATCATCGAGACATTTCAAATCAGTAGGCTCAGTATCCTGAACGAAAAGGGTGAAGCAGATCCTGATCTGGACCCGGGACTTTCGGACAAGGAACTGACAGACTTGTATGAAGCCATGACCCTTTCCAGATTGATGGACAAGCGGCTTCTCAATCTCCAGCGCCAGGGACGGCTGGGGACGCTTCCTGTGTGTACGGGCCAGGAAGCTGCATTTTGTCCGCCTATTTTAACAATACGGGAGACAGATTGGTTTGTCGGCTCCTACAGGGAAATTGGCGCCCGGCTTATGCGCGGCGAATCAATCATGAATGCCCTGCTTCTTTATAATGGATATGAAGAAGGAAATGTAAATCCATCCAATGACCGTACACTGCCGGTGTCCATTGTTTTGGGATCTCAATTGCCCCATGCTGTGGGGCTTGCATACGGGTCAAGGTTGAAAGGCGAAAAAGATACCGTGGCCCTGGTTATGTTCGGTGACGGGGCTACTTCAGAGGGCGATTTCCACGAGGCATTGAATTTTGCAGGCGTTCTCAATGCACCGGTGGTTTTTTTATGCCAGAATAATCAATTTGCCATCTCAACCCCAAGAGAGATCCAGACAAGATCCGCTACCATTGCTCAAAAAGCCGTTGCGTATGGCATTCACGGCATCCAGGTGGACGGCAATGATGTGCTGGCTGTATATCAGGCAACAAAAGAAGCTGTGGAGCGAGCCAGGGCAGGAGAAGGCCCCAGCCTGATTGAAGCGGTGACTTTCCGCATGGGTATGCATACAACAGCAGACGACCCCACCCGGTACCGATCCGATGATGTGGTTGAAGAATGGGAGAAAAAAGATCCCCTGGTTCGCTTCAGGATTTATCTTGAAGGAAAAGGGGTTTGGGATGACCAAAGGCAAGCCGACCTGGAAAGCCGGATCAAGAATGAAATTGATAAGACAGTCACTGAATTTGAAAAACCCAGAGAGGTAAAACCGGATGCACCTTTTGACCATGTGTTCGGTACCCCGTCTCAGTTGATCGAAGACCAGCGAAAACGGTTCTTGGCGGATTTGGAAAAGGAGGCAGACCATGGCTAAAATAAATATGGTACAGGCCCTGAATGCAGCCCTGCATGATGCCATGGCCGAGGATAATCATGTCCTGGTGATGGGAGAAGATGTCGGGATAAACGGCGGAGTATTCAGAGTGACGGACGGACTGTATGATAAATACGGTCGGGAACGTGTAATTGATTCCCCAATTGCCGAAGCCGGAATTTTAGGTACAGCCGTCGGTATGGCTATGGCCGGATTGAAACCAGTGATTGAAATGCAGTTTTCCGGATTTTCCTATGAGATGATGCATCAGTTGGAGGGCAACGCCTCCCGGATGCGCAATCGCTCCCGGGGGCAGTATACCGTTCCCCTGGTGGTCCGTATGCCTTACGGCGGCGGGGTCAGGGCGCTGGAACATCATTCCGAAAGCAAAGAGGCCTACTATGCCCATACCGCAGGTGTGAAGGTGGTGATCCCTTCAAGCCCTTCAAACGCGGG
>JAKSAU010000070.1 GCA_022361535.1 Desulfobacterales bacterium | reverse complement strand
TCCCCATGGGTGCGGGTAAAGCAGCGGAGCAACCTGGTATAGACATGGATTTTCCCGGAGGCCCGCTGCATGCCCTCTCTTGTATCCATGCCCGGAATGGCGGGGGGAAGCGCGCCGGCCGTTTTGTTGTCCCGGCTTTTGCGTTCCCGGCCGGCAGCCCGGCGGACATCTTCAAATACCCGGGCTGCCCAGGTTTCCCTTTCAGTGTTCAAAACGATTCCGTTTTCCATTTTCATCTCGCTTTTTTCAATTGTCGCTTGCAAAGATAGAATAGCATGGGGCGTGCCAATGCGAATTGTTCTTTGATATCAGTTTGTTATGAGAATGGGGTGTCTGGGGGGTGTTCCGGATTCCCATCACCTGTTCCGGATTCGGAACAGGCGGGTGTTGTCAGGGGAACGGAACAGGAACGCGCACTATTTGCGGTAAAAAAAGGTCCGGCTTCGTTTCAGGAGTTTGGCGGCACGGGTCTTGTTGTTGTCGCAATATTCAAGTACCTGGTCTTTTGCCTCTTCCATGATCCGGTCAAGGGAAAGGTCGGATTCCGGGATAGAGAAGGCGAAATTGACGGCCCCGGGTACCCGGGCCGGTTCGGGAGGCGCGGCAGCGGTCTCGTCAGCGGCCGGTTGCCCGGGCGGCGTCATCATGATGATCAGGTGCTCCTCCTGGATCAGTGTATTGTCCACCAGGATGGCGGCGCGTTCGATGCAGTTTTTCAGTTCGCGGATATTGCCGGGCCAGTCGTGGGCCATTCCGCGCTCCATGGCTTTTTGGGAGATGCCGGGCAGCGGTTTGCCCAACTGGTTCCTGAGGATGTCAAGGAAGTGGTTCACCAGGGGGGGGATATCCTCTTTTCTTTCCCTCAGGGGCGGCAGTGTAATGGGAAATATGTTGATGCGGTAATAGAGGTCTTCACGGAAAGTACCCTCCTTAATCCGGTCGGGCAGGTCCCGGTTGGTGGCCACGATGACACGGAAATCCACTTTGATCTGCCGGTTGGCGCCAACCGGTTCATATACGCGCTCCTCCAGGACACGCAGCAGCTTGGCCTGCAAATCCAGGCTCATGTCGCCGATCTCATCCAGGAGGATGGTGCCGCCCT
>JAKSAU010000546.1 GCA_022361535.1 Desulfobacterales bacterium | reverse complement strand
CGTGACGGATACGGGAATCGGGATTCCCCGGGACCGGATTGATGATATCTTCAAACCTTTTTTCCAGGCAGAACCGGCCATCACGAGGCAATACGGCGGTACCGGTCTTGGGATTGCCATTTCCAGAACTTTGGCGGAAAAAATGGGTGGCAGCATACAGGTGGCATCCCGGAAAAAGGGTGGCAGCCGGTTCACCGTCCGCCTGCCCCTTGAAGAGGTGGCATCCGCACCGGAACGGTTTCATGTGCCGGACCACGGAACGGACCGGTTGGATGACGGGGGCGGGGCCCGGGATGTCATATCCGCGGCTTCGCGCAAGGCGGCCCGGCAGACGGGCCGGGACGATGCAGCCTTGAAAACGCGACAGTGGCAAAAGCTGGAACGGCACGTTTCGGTGATGGACGACAGGCTGGTGCGGGGACGGATTGACGAGGATGATGTGGCGAAATTCCTCTACCTGCTGGCACCGCTCGCAGATCCGTTGTTAACCCGGAAGTTGCTGTCCCATATTGAGGCATTTGACCTGGATCCTGCCCGTGAGGAACTGGCAAGCGTGATGGACGAGATCCGTAAAACGCATTCATTTGACGGAGACCCGGCATGAACCCTGAAGCACGGGATGCGGCCGGGCTGACAGACCGCCTTAAAAAGAACACCCGGGCCGGAATCGCGGCGATGCTGATACTGATTTCAGTCCCCCTCGGGGTTGAGGTATGGCAGTTATGGAACCGGAAGCAGGCTGTTGCGGATCTGGCAATTCGAACGGACCTGGCGGATCGCTTCATCGGTCTGATCCGGGACCAGGCGAGCTTCCGGGGAGAGGTGTTCACCTGGCTGAATGACGGGGAAAGCGGGCCGGATGAAAAGGGCGGAAAACTGGTGGATAAAGGCTTCCGCCTTCTGAATGAGGTGAGAAAATCCCCTGTCCGGCTGCCCGGTGCTCTCCTGACAGAGTGGCAGGATACACTGGAAGCGTGGCAGGTACTGATTTTTCAGATCGGGGCCGGCAACATGGGGCATGATCTCTGGTTTTCAACGGCGAACCGCCTTATCCGGCTGGAACGCCAAATCATTCCCCTGCTGCTGGCCCCGGAGACGGAAGGCGAGATGATCGGCCTGCTGGCCGTACTGGCGCAGGATGCCCTTGCACTTGCGGATTCCCTGGGAAAGGGACGGGCCGTACTTGCGCGAAACATCCGGTCCGCCGCCGGTACGCAGCCCCCCGCGAGCGTGACCGCCGAGACGACTGCTCCCAACCCGATGACGACGGTGGGGGGCGACCCGGACCGCACCGCGAGGCGCCGGGACTCCTTGGCCACAGGCGTGGGGTCATCACTGGCGG
>JAKSAU010000323.1 GCA_022361535.1 Desulfobacterales bacterium | reverse complement strand
TGATCGCTTGAATCATACAGTTGAAAATCCAAAATTTAAGATTGCTCTGTTTTCCGGCTGTGTTCAGGATTTTGTTTATCCTGAGCAGCTTGAAGCCGCCATGAAGGGCTTTAAAGAAGCTGACGTACAGGTGTCCTTTCCCATGGGACAATCCTGCTGCGGCCTGCCGGCCGTCAGTATGGGTGAAAAGCCGGCGGCCCGTGATGTGGCTCTGCAGAATATTGACGCCTTTGCTGATGAGGATGTAGATTATATTGTTACTTTGTGTGCGTCTTGTGCTTCTCATCTCAAGCATGGGGCACCGAAACTAGTAAAAAACTACTCGCCCAAAAAAGCCGCAGCGTTTGCAGACAAGGTGATTTCATACAGCCAGTTTATGGCGAATGTTACAGGCATAGAACCCAAAGCTGGACAGGGAAAAAAGGTGGCCTTTCATTCTCCCTGCCATCTTTGCAGGGGGCTTGGAGAAAAAGAATCACCTAAAACTGTTATTGACCGGTCGGGGAATTCTTACGTACCAACGGCAGAGGAAGAAACCTGTTGTGGTTTCGGCGGCAGTTTTTCAGCCAATTTCCCCGGGGTTTCAAATGAAATCCTGACCCAGAAGCTGGATGATGTTGAAACATCAGGTGCTGATCTTTTGGTTACCGAATGCCCGGGGTGTGTGATGCAGCTTCGCGGAGGCGCACTGAAACAGGGCCGGGATATTGACGTGGCCCATTTGGCGGAGTTGCTTTATCCGCAATAGTTTCAAGCCTGATAAAAGTAAATATTTCGGTTAGCTCTCATAATCAGAGTCTTGGTTAAAATCCATAGACGGTTATTTGAGATAAGCGTTACAGTTTCCGGACGGGACTGCCCTGCACATCAGCCCTCCGGAAGGAGACCTCTCCTCCATGTACAAAGGCGTTTTCCTTGATTCATAAGGAAGACGCCTTTGTGGTTTTAGCAACGCTTTGCCGTCTTGGGGTATATAGGTTAGCTCTAACTTATGCCATAGACCTGTGTGGGTGCCAAAAATTGCGGAAATTGATCTAACAGATGTCTTCGGATATCAAAGCATAAATGACAGTTTTCTACATACTCTTTTGCAGGTGAAAAGCCTGTGGCCCTTGCAAGCTCTGCAGGACCGCCCCGGATTAAAGGACCTGCAATGGGGTGGGTTTGGCTGTTGTACCGGGTGAAAATTTTGGATAAATGCGTTTTTTTCCAGTTTCCCATGCTGATACCCTGGCAAAGGTGTACTTCCCCCAAAGGATCGATATGGACTCGTGAAGGAGCAGCCAGGTCTTCATCAGGGCAGACTTGCATGGTTTCCCATGGGCTTGTCGGAAGGCCATTAGTAAGTTTTTCAACGGCACGTCCTCTGAATCTAACCCCGCCGCCAACCACGGGCTCACCTTTTTGTTTATCTGCATTTCGGTTGATTTCAGGCGGATCAATGCAGATGGGGGAAATATCAATGTTGAGTGTCTTGGCCTGTGCCGCAGCAATAGCAGCCGGATTTTTCTGCTCATCACCGTAGTGAAATGCATCGTTTGATACACTTAGAAAATTTAAGCCTGCTTTGGCTAAAGGCTCAAGCCACAACTTGGTATCTTCAGGGGATGTGCAACCGTATGCATTGGTCACCACACCGGTTTTAAAGCCCCTTGCCGAAGCCATGGCAATACTCTCTTTAAGCAACGGGTAATAAAGAAACGGTTCTCCGCCTTCAAAAAAGATTGAATCAATGCTGCCTGCCTTTACCGCTTCATCAAGGGTCTGCTTAACCTGCCCGATGGTGAATGTACCGGATGCTCTTGGACTGCAATATAAAAAGCAGTGGTCGCATTCAAAATTGCAGGTATACGTCAGAAGATAATGGATTCCTGTTATTGTCATTTGAAATTATGAACCTCCATGAGAATGTCTAAGGTACCGTCCTGTATCATTTTGGCAAGTTCCCGGTTAAATTCCTCAACTTTTTTTTCATACCCAGGTACAGCTTTTGAGAATATGGCATGAACCGGCATTGTGGTCAGGGCAGGCTCATGAAATACAATATCCGTTACATTGGCAATAAGGAATGGAGAGGTTTTAATGGCCTGGATGGCAACAAATTTATCAATGACGATCATGTCCAAATGGTTGCTGAACAGTTTTTTCAAGTTATGCAAGTCGGTCACGGCTTCATCTTTTGTCAGGTAGTCTGCCTGGTCAAATTCCGGAGAATTTACATACCCCATGACTACGCCAATTCGATATGGTTTAAGGTCTGACAGGCGTTTGAAAGAAACATTGGCATCTTGCCTGGAACACAGGTGAATACGGCTATGGATATAGGGATCTGTAAAGGCGTAGTCTTTAGCCCTTTTTTGTGAAAAGTACGCATTATATGCCAGGTCATATGTCCCCTGTTTGGTCATTATCATGGCACGTTTCCAGGGAAGGATATCTAGCTTGGTTTCATAGCCCAGACGGCTGAAAAGAATAGACAACAGATCTGAGGTGAAACCAAAATTCGTAAGGTTGACGCCGGCATATGGCTGCCAGTTGCAGGTCGTCATTTTCAGTATTGGCTTTGCATCCCTGGTTTCAGCAGGAAGAGGCGACGTGAAAAGTAAAAAAGCCAGGATGGATATCAAAAGAATTAATCTCATTGTTATCTCTCCTTTTTCAATGTTCGGGAGCCCGAATCAATTTTTTTGAGTATCTTTTTTTGTCGGGTACAAGTCAAGCTAAGATTTGGTAATGGTTGGTGAAGATACTTTTTTTTGCAATCTGAAAACTTGTTCGATTTCACATTTTTTTGACATTTTTTTCACGCTTGCTTGACACCGTGTTTTTTATACTCGCTGTAAAAATTAACCAGGAGTATAAGAAATGGAAATCAGGCCCCTTAAAAAAGTTAAGACAGCTCTTCTCACGGCTATAGTATGCGTTCTGATCGTTTCTGTAGGTATTTTGGGGATGGTCAGCCTTGCAGCATCAAAGCGGCCACCTGTCAACAAACCCACTGCACCCAAAATGCTTAGTGTTTCAGTAATTCCGATTGTTGAAACAAGTGTACGGCTTACTGCAACAGGCTATGGTCAGGCAGAACCGGTTAACATTGCAGAGATAAGCCCGCAGGTATCCGGTAATATTATTGAAAAGCATCCGGCGTTGGATCAGGGCGGCATGGTGGAAAAAGGTGATGTCCTTATTAAAATCGATGATACGGATTATGCCATAGACATGATCAAGGCCCAGGCCCAGGTTAAATTATCTGAAAATACAATTGCCCAGTACCGGGTATCTCAAGAACGTGACAAAGACCGTCTTCCGGCTGTGAAGCAAAATACAATGCTGACCAAAGCCGAATACACCCGTTTGAAGACCCTGTATGAAACAGACAGGGTAGGGACCCTTGCAGATGTAGAAGATGCTGAGCAAGCATACAATTCCGAGCTGGATACGCAAAAAAACCTGATTAAAACGATTGCCCTGTACCCTTTGCAGATTCAGGAAGCTCAAAACGATCTGGCAAGCAACATGGCTGATCTTAAAACCGCAAAACTGAACCTTGAACGTTGTGTTATCCGTGCACCGTTTACCGGAAGGGTTCAGTCCGAGACCATCGAGATCGGAACTTATATCACAGCAGGCACATCTGCCTTGACCCTGGCCGATGATTCAATTCTCGAAATTCAGGTTCCCCTGAGTGATAAGGATGCGTTTGAAACTTTGGGGCTCAAAAGCGCTACAGGCACATCCAGCTGGTTTTCAGATCTTGATGCCATCGGGTGCCGTCTTGAGTCTGTTACAGGGAAATCTTTTGCTTCTATGTCAGCAACGGTTCATCGTGCAGTGGAATATGATGCTGATTCAAGAACCCTTTACCTGGCAGTCAGGGTGTCTGGTTTAACTAACCAGGAGCAGAAAACAGATCAGGGAAGTGTTCCTCTGCTGGATGGCATGTTCTGCAAGGTCCATTTTGAGGGACGGGAAGTGGAAAACGTAGTAAAAGCGCCGAGAACATCCCTGAATTCAGACAACACCGTATTTTTGGCCCGGGACGGCAGATTGAAAACCCTGGCCGTTGAGACCGTTATGTCCGACAAGGAATCTGTTTATATCACAGGTGCGTTTGAGTCAGGCGACAGCCTTGTCACAACAGCTTTAACCAACCCCATTGAAAATACCCTGCTAAGTACTCTCACAACTGGGTCTTCCAAGCAACTTGCAATGGCTGCAGGAGGCAATAACCAATGATGGAGTTGATCAAGGCCTTTGCCAAAAACCGTGTGTTTGCCAATTTGGCTATGGTGACAATTCTCATGGCCGGTATACTTGCCGGCTCTGTCATGGTCAGAGAAGACATGCCGGAGATGGATCTGGATACCATTGTTGTAACTGTAACATATTCCGGTGCTGACCCGGAGGAGATCGAAGAAGGTATTTCCCGTAAAGTTGAGGATGCCATTGACGGTCTGGAAGGAGTCGATGAATACGAATCCTCATCTGCTGAAGGGTCTTCGGTGACCGTGATCACCGTAACAGGCGGTTATGATGCCGATCGTCTTCTGGACCGGGTCCGAAACGAGGTGGATAGCATTAACACTTTTCCTGATGATGCAGACAGTCCCTCTATTGTCAGGCCGTCCATTCAAAAGGCTGTTATCAGCCTTGGGTTGGTCAGCGATATGGACGAATCCCGACTCAAGGAATGGGCAGATACTATAAAAAAAGAGATTCAGCGCCTGCCAGGCGTCAGCCAGGTAAACATGTCCGGAACCAGGGCATATGAAATCTCAATTGAAATTTCTCAGGACACCCTTCGAAAATATGACCTGGCCATTACCGAGGTGGCCGATATCATAACGGAAAACAGCCTGAACCAGTTTGGCGGTACTTTAAGAACATCTGCTGAAGATATCCGGCTGCGAACCATAGGCCGAAAATACACGGGTCAGGAACTGGAAAACATCAAGATCATTTCCGGTAATGCCGGCCAGACCGTTTATCTCAAAGATATTGCCCAAATCAAGGATCGGTTTACACAGGATAATCTATCCATTCGTGCCAATGGTAGTCCTGCTGTCCTCATTAATGTCCTGGCAGGAGAAGAGGATACCATCCGTATCGCCGATACAGTCAAAGCGTTCCAGGAGAAAACCAACAATGAACTGCCAGAAGGGTCCCAAATCGTAATTCTTTCGGACAACACCGAAAGCACCCGATCAAACCTGGACACCCTATACACCAATGCCGCTATGGGACTGGTTCTGGTGTTTGTTTTGCTCTGGCTTTTTATGGATACAAAGGTTTCCTTCTGGGCTGGTATGGGAATTCCTATTTCTTTGCTTGGCGGTCTTGCCATTGTTCATTTTGCAGGCGTTTCCTTAAACAAGATCACCCTGTTCGGTTTGATTATGGTTTTGGGTATTGTGGCAGATGACGCCATTGTGGTGGGGGAGTCCATATTTTATCATAAAAAAAACGGGGCTTCGGCAATGGATGCTGTTGTAAAAGGGGTTTCAGAGGTGGGCTTGCCGGTTATTGCGGCGATTTTTACGACTATCGTTGCCTTTTTACCCCTGTACCACATAGACGGCATGATGGGAAAATTCATAGTGGCCCTTCCCACTGCCGTGATTGCCTGCCTGTTGATTTCCCTTGTGGAATGCTTGATCATGCTGCCGGCCCACCTATCAGGTCTCCCGGGTCAGCACACTAAAAGCCTAAAGAAAAACCGTATTTCCCGGGCTGTTGAAACCTTTCATAACTGGACGGTTGCCAGTATGGAACGGGCCGCTAAAGGGATCTACCTGCCCATTCTCAAAACTTGCGTAAGATTCAGGTATTTGTTTGCAAGCCTCTGTGTGATGTGCCTTTTGATTACAGCAGGCCTTATCATGGGAGGAATCGTTAAGTTTAATGTCTTTCCCAAACAGGCCTCCTCCATTGTGGTGGCCTCAGTGGAATTTCCGGAAGGCACGCCTTTTTTTGTGACAAATAAGGCTGTTGCCAAGATAGAGGCTGCTGCAGCCCAGGCCGCACAGACATTCACCACCCAGTCCGGCGACCCCCTTATTGAAAACGTTCTTGCCACAGTGGGTCAGGGAGCTGGAGAGACAGAAGGACATTCAGATTCATCATCCCCTCATCAAGGTGGTGTTCGGGTTTCTTTGCTTGATCCGGGTGACAGCGGAGTCCATTCAGATGATTTTATAACGGCCTGGGAGAATGCATGTGGTAACATTGAAGGGGTACAGTCCCTTGATTTTTCCGCGTCCAATTCAGGTCCTCCAGGTGCACCTGTGGAAATCTGTCTCCAGGGAGAAAACCTGGACCACATGTCTGCGGCATCTGACACCATCATGGCCAGGCTAAATAGCATAGACGGGGTATCCCAAGTCTATTCGGATAATACACCAGGGAAAAATGAGCTCAAGTTTCATATAAAACCTGAGGCTGAATATTTAGGCTTAAGCCTTTCTGATTTAGCTTCACAGATTCAGGGTGCATACTATGGCGCCCAAGCCCTTGAAATACAGAGAGACAACGATGAAGTTGATGTCTATGTCCGCCTGACAGAATCCGAGCGCCAGACAAGGGATTCCATAAGGGATTTTAAAATCAAAACAGATGAAGGCGACTGGATTCCGTTGTCAGCCATTGCTGATATCACCTTTGAATCGGGATATTCGACCATTACCCGGAAAAACGGGTTCCGGCAAATTATGGTGTCCGCCAAGGTGGATACAGCCAAAATTGTTGCAGGAGAAGTAATCTCCAGCCTGGAGCAGGAGGTGTTTAAAGACATCCGTTCGGCATACCCTGACATACGTATCATACTTGAAGGGGATGCTAAACGGTCGGCTGAATCCTTTGGTAGTCTTTATATTTGGATTCCCATATCTATCATGGGCATGTTCGTGATCATTGCCACCATGTTCAGGTCCTATATTCAGCCCTTCCTGATATTAATCACCATACCCTTTGGTCTTGTGGGGGCTGTTTTAGGCCATATTGTCATGGGACATATGCTGTCTTTGCTATCAGTTTTCGGCATGGTGGCCCTGTCCGGTGTGGTGGTCAATGATGCAATCGTTCTGATCGAGCGAATCAATATGAACCTTGAGCAGGGCATGGCCTTTTTTGACTCTATTTACCAGGGGGGTGTCCGCAGGTTCAGGGCCGTGATGCTTACTTCCATTTCCACTGTAGGCGGACTTTTACCTTTGATCCTTGAGACCAGTCAGCATGCCCGCCAGCTGATTCCCATGGGGATTTCATTGGCGTTTGGTGTGGCGTTTGCCACTGTGCTCACACTGGTGCTGTTGCCTTGTCTTCTTACCATTGTAAATGATGTCCGTTATGTTTTTGCAGGTGGATTTAACCGGGAAGGAATTTCCAGAAGTCGCCTGGAACCAGCATTTCAAAGAAATATTCATGAGAAATACGTCTTGCCCGGTTCACCTTCAGGAGAAATTATATGAAAAAATACATGTTCCAAACGATATTGATTTTGATGTGTTTGTATGGTCCGGCTCAGGGCAGCCCTACCCAGGCCGATTTAACTGACACCGCCACCGGCCGATACCTTGCCGAAGCGAACTTAAATCCAGAGAAACTGGATTCCACCCAGGCACCAGTCACCCTACTGACTCTGGCCCGGGCCAAACAAACAGCATTGGAAAACAGCCCGACCCTGGCTGCTGCCAGGGAAAGGGTAGCGCAGGCTGTAGAAGCTATAGCCCAGGCGCAGGCTGATTACATGCCTACTATTGGTTTGAATT
>JAKSAU010000482.1 GCA_022361535.1 Desulfobacterales bacterium | reverse complement strand
TACTTTTTGTATGGGGTTTGCTGCCGTGATCCTGGCCGGGTTTATCCTGGATTTCTGCCAGAACATGTTCATGGAGTATACAGGCCAGAAGATCATCCTTAATCTTAGATGCCGACTCTTTGGTCATATGACGGATTTGCCTGTGGCCTACTTTGATAAAAATGCCTCGGGCCGTCTTGTGGCGCGGGTAGCAGGTGACATTGAAAATATGAACGAGATGTTCACCACCATCCTGATCTTTATTTTCAAAGATCTTCTGCTCATGGCAGGTGTTTTTGTGATTCTCTTTTTCATCAATCCAAATCTGGCCTTTTATTTAAGCCTGATCGTCCCTGTTATTGTCCTTGGGATTGCCTATTTTTCAAATATGTTAAGGCAGGTGTTCAGAACCATCCGCCAGAAAATTGCCGAAATCAACCACAGATTTTCAGAGGGCATAACCGGGATAAAGGTGATCCAGACCACCATGGCCCGAAACCGGTTTATCCGGGAATTCAATTCCCTGAACTTTGACCACTTCAAAGCAGCCATGGCCCAAATCCGGATTTTTGCCATATTCATGCCTTTGATCTCATTTTTAGGCATTCTGGCAACAGCCGTGATCATCTGGTCCGGTTCATCTTTGGTTACAGACGGTCATCTTACCATTGGTGAACTTGTGGCCTTTCTCACCTATATGAAATTGTTTTTCAGGCCGTTGCGCGAATTATCTGAGAAATTTAACCTACTTCAAAATGCCCTGGCTTCGGCAGAGCGGATTATCACCGTGCTAAAAACAGCCAAAGCAGACCAGCAAAGAGATGAAAAGAAAGGCACAGCCATCACCGGCATCAAACGTCTTGAGTTTGAAAAAATCAATTTTTCATATACCAAGGAGATTCCTATACTCAAGGATATAAACTTCACCCTTGAAAAGGGAAGGTCTTTAGGTATTGTCGGCCAGACAGGATCCGGCAAAAGTTCAATCATTAATCTGATCACAGGATTTTACCCTCCCGAAACCGGTAAAATTCTGTTAAACGGACAAGACCATCAAACCATTGATATCCGGAATATCCGAAACCATACAGCACTGGTCATGCAGGATCCTATCTTGTTTTCCGGCACGGTCAGGGAAAACATATCCCCGGCAGGTCAGGTAAGCCCCACCAAGGCAAAACCGGTAGAAGTCAAAACGGACACAGGTGATAAACCCCTTGAAGATGCCCTTATAAAAGCAAACTGCAGCTTTTTATTTGAAAAATTTTCAGGACTGGACACCCGTCTTTCAGACGGCGGAAGGCCCTTGTCATCAGGGGAAAAACAACTGGTCTGCATTGCCAGAGCATTTGCCTTTAACCCGGACCTGATTATATTTGACGAGGCCACATCTTACATGGATTCCCAATCTGAAATCCAGGTTCATGATGCCATGAACAAGCTGATGCAAGGAAGGCTTGCTATCATAATTGCTCACCGTCTTTCAACAGTTCGTGAATGCAATCAGATCCTTGTGCTAAAGGAAGGAAGGATCATCGAGCTGGGCAGCCATTTAGATCTTGCAGCCCAGAACGGAGAATATGCAAGGCTTTTGGAAAAAGAGAGGATCAGTTAAAGTGGCTAAAATGTAAAAACTTGGAGATGTATGACAGGAGATGTCAAATATCTCCAACACTTTTGGTTTATCCAGAATAAACTATATCCGGTATTAAATGTACTCTTAAATGGAAAGAGCCGAACCCAATATATTGTGGTAGAACAAAAAATCAAAAATCTGAGCAATTATAGACATATTTGTCGCCCTAATGCATTACTTAATTCCAGATCTGTTCAGGAAGTTTTAAAGACAATCTGATCGGATGAAACAGTTATCCGTCAGTATATCCGGAATCAGGAAAAACATGAGCATCAAGTGGGACTTGATTTGAGATAGTCCCGAAAGGGCTTTCCTAACGTGAAGGCCACCTTCAAGGGCGCTAATTGAGATCACCCAATATGCGAGTACGAGATTCACTCATTGTAAAAAATTTTTATATAGCGACGGAATTTGATCTGGCCGAACATAAAAGTTTCCCGCTACATGGAGCGACAATCCATTAAAACCTGTGAAACTCACATTACTCAACCTGACGTAAGGGCGAATTTCCGGAGGTAATGAAGAAGAAACAGCTCCATTTTGACCAAGACTTTTATTCAAAGCTCGCTGAGCCTCTCTTTTTAGGTCTGCGCGAAAGGTATTAGCAAGAAATCTAGCAAGGTCATTTACTAGGTGAACTCTGGTTACCGTAGCATTTACACCTATTTCGCTTCGATTTCTAATAAAAGGTTCAATTCGAATGTCACCAACAACACCACTTTCGGCCACTATATTCTTGGTTGTTTGCCTAGTTACCATTTTGATACTAAATCCGTGAATCTCCGGAATATCCATGTACGTACAATACCATTTTTCATATTCAATTCTAATATTACTGTTTGCTGTACCATTTGATGATGGATTAACGTGTGCATGCTTGAGCCTTATACGGTCGCCGCACTCGTCGCTACGATTGATTCCTTTAGAAAGAATTGACCCTAATTTATTTCGAAAATCATTCATATCAACTTTTGCGCTTAAATTGACCTTAATTTGATTATCAAGCTTAAATGATAGTCTTCCATGTACTGGAAATGTTACTCTGACTCCTTCGATTGTCTCGTTGTGGCGATATGAGAATTTAATGGTCTGAGCATATACCGAAGAAGAGATAACAAGAATCAGTACGAACGATAAATATCTTATCATTGGGTTCCTCCTATTTACTTTTTTTGTGTACTGATTGACGAAGACCTAAGATTATTTTGCCGAACAAAATGAGGACGATGGCAGTAAAGCAACCCATTATGGCAGGCTGCCAAAAAGGTAGGAAACTTACACCGCCAAAGCCTTCTTCTATAAAACGCTTTGAGTGATCCCCGTATCGATATGCATCCCAGTTTAAAAAAAACTTTGGAGGCACATAAGACCAAAGAGTGTATAATTTGCTTTGTGCATTGTTCTCCCACACTTGCCACTCATATAGTCGAAGCCAGAAATACAGTTGGGCCGCAAGGGGAAATAGCAAAGTAATTGCAAAAATAATGCGACGCCAGGTCCTGCCTAATTCACTTCTCATATCAATATCAACCCAAAGAGGAGGTATTCGTTCCAGCCATTTTTCCCCAATTTTCTTTTTAATTAAAGCAAGCATGAAACTGAATGAGAGAATGGTAACGACAGACCCGAATGAAAGTCCGAAAACAGGTACGCTCTCCCATGTGTCATCAAAATGAAATACATCAATTAATAGCAGATTTGTGCGATCCAATAACAAAAGGTTTAAAATATAAATCACATTAAATGAAGCAATAGTCGCCCATAAAAATTGGAGGCCCTCCTCCTCAGAAATATGGTTGATCATTTTTTTATTTTCGCCCTGCGATTCAGTTCCGCCCATTTTGCAACTTACCTTTTGATAAAGTCTTCGTCTGTTTGCCCCCCCATTCTCCTATTCGTTTAGTTAGGGTGCAAGAATTGAATAACATCCTTATCTGTTTTATACTTTTTTTAAAACAACCTATAAGGCCCAATTTAAGCAACTATTAAAATGAAACTACGCAACGAAGAAGCAATAGTATTTAAGAAGATCCAATTTATTTGAATAACTGAGACAGAAGATACCATGAGAATCAATCAAAAAAGAATATAAAAACAAAGTATGCCATCTAAAACAAATGTCAATTCTAAAAACTTTTTTCATCGTCTATGAATTTTATTTTAGAGTGAAATCCTTCGTTGAAAAAAATGTTTATTGTAGGATTTTTATACACTAACTGTAACGCCCATTTTAGAAAAAGAATGACGACTTAAACAATACTCATGCAATCGGATGACATCCTAAAACAAAATAGGGAATACCAAAACGATTACTAATGGTATTAGCTGCCGCTTTTTCTTCTGATCCTGGACCCCAATATATAGTATGCGGTCGTATTCTGAGCAGTCATGCCAAAATCAAGATAATGCCCTGTTAAATATCCCTTCCAGGATAATGAAAACGAAGAAATATAGATTATTAAGTT
>JAKSAU010000487.1 GCA_022361535.1 Desulfobacterales bacterium | reverse complement strand
GTGGAGATCCGGGATGCCGCTCATTTGGCCGGCAAAGACACTTACCGGACCCAGGACCTGATCCGGGCCGAACTCAACGACCCGGAAGTGGAGGTGGTGTGCATCGGCCCGGCCGGTGAAAACCGGATCGCCTATGCCTCCGTGCATACGCGGCTGGGCAATGCCGCCGGCCGCACCGGCATGGGCACTGTCATGGGATCCAAAAACCTCAAGGCCATTGCCGTGCGCGGCACCCGGGGTGTGAACGTGGCGGAGCCCGACCGGTTCCTGGACCTCTGCCTGGAGGCCATGGCCATCCAGAAACCCCTCATCGGCATGGCAAAGACCACGGATCTCCTGGCAAACGATCCGCCCACCTGGGCCCTGGTCCTGGGGAATTACGAGGCCAGCGAATGGGTGAAACAAAAGGAGTTGCGCGGGGGGCACAAACCCTATTGGGAAAAGCATAAGAACCGGCAGGGCCTGGGGATTACCGGCTGTTTCAACTGCCAGGTACGGTGTATGGACTATTATGACCATGCCCATGCCGGGCCGCTGGTGGCGTCTTGAAATTGTTATGCATCCACGTGCTGGGTGCTGAAAAACGCGGACATGGAAGCCTGGTACACCCTGGTTTCCACCTGTCAGCGACAGGGGGTGGACGTGATGTCCGCCGCCCGCATGATTGCCTGGGCCACGGACCTGTACGAAAAGGGGGTGATCTCCGACACCGATACCGGCGGGGTCCCGCTTACCTGGGGCAGCCGGGAGACGGTGGAAAAGATTATTGGGCTGATTGCGGCCAATAGAGGGTTCGGCAGGATCCTGGCCAGCAATCCCCGGGAGGCGGTCGATAAAATCGGCAGCGGCGTTGAAGCCGCCCTGAATATCAAGGGGGTGCCCCTGGGCGGCACAAACGTCATGAATTTCAGGGCCCGGACCATCGGGGCCATGATCAACCCCAGGGGCAGTGATGAATACCGGGGCCGTATGGGCTCCTTTGACAACCTGGGAACCGGCAAGAACACGGGCATGACCGGTATGGCCATTCCGGATTCCTGGGAGGC
>JAKSAU010001215.1 GCA_022361535.1 Desulfobacterales bacterium | reverse complement strand
CACTTTTTTCGGTGCCGAGGCAATGGCATTTTCCACAAGTTCGGCCGGAATGCGCACCCTGTCATCGTCGACCTTACAACCGGCCTTGCGTAGAATTTCAAGACCTTTGGTGTGTTTAATACTTACCCCTGTTGTTTCCAAAATCTGCAGGGTAGCGTTGTGTAGGGCATCCATTTGATCCGGTGTAAGGATTGTCATAGACGGGGTATATGTGTAACCCTGTTCAGGAATTGTAGGATTCATTGAAACGTCCTTTCCTTTATACGTAGTTTTGTTTTTCCCTGTTCCCAAAGCATTGGTGTTCAGGCTTTGGCCCCGGATACACGTGCATCGGGAATTGAGACGACAGGAACTTCATTGGACAGGGACCTTAAAAATGCCGCGATCATGACTACCATAAGTATCATAAACGGGAACGACACCACAAAGGAAATGGTCTGTACCGCTTTAAGACCACCTGCCACAAGCAACATGGCTGCTATGGTGCTGCACAAAAGCCCCCAGAAGATTTTCAAAGAGTTTTTGGGCTCCATGCTGCCGCCTGAACTCATCATGCCGACAACATAGGTTGCTGAATCGGCAGAGGTTACAAAAAAGATTGAGACAATAATCATAGCAAGCAACGATAATATCCCACCCATGGGCATATTATCAAACAGGACAAAAATGGCTGTGGTCACATCCTTAAATGTGGCATCTGCAATACCTGCATTGCCTGTAAGCTCAAAGTGAATGGCTGATCCGCCTAATATACTGAACCAGATGGTGCACAAAAGGGTAGGGGCCAAAAGGGAGCCAAAAACAAATTCACGGATGGTGCGGCCTTTGGAAATTCTTGCGATAAACGCCCCTACAAAAGGAGCCCAGGTCAGCCACCAGGCCCAGTAAAATACAGTCCAGGCACCTACCCAATCATATCCGGCATGGGCTTTGACAGCGCCTGAATTGTCCATGAAAAAGCTGAGCCATACAATATTCTGGAAATAACTGCCAATCGCTTCAATCAATGTCTGGAAGATGTATTTGGTGGGACCGAAAAAAAGGACCAGCAACATCAGCCCGAAAGCCAGAACCATATTGACATTACTCAGCATTTTTATGCCCTTGTTAATGCCGGTAACTGCAGAAATGATATAGAGAATTGTAACAACAGCAATAACGATGATTGATACAGTGGTTGAAGAAGGGATTCCATAGAGTTTGCTCAAACCCGTTCCAACCTGCATAGCACCAAGGCCTAAAGAGGTGGCAACGCCGAACAGGGTAACGATGATGGCCAAAGAATCAATGGCTTTGCCAATAGGACCTTGAACTCTTTCTTTGCCGATAAGGGGTTCCAGGATCCAGGACAACAGCGCCGGGTTGCCTTTCCTGAACTGTGAATAGGCCAAAAGCATAGCCACAACCGCATAACAGGCCCAGGGGTGAAGACCCCAGTGAAAGACCACGGTTCTCATGGCATCTGCCGCTGCCTGGGGCGTTTTGGGATCGGCAAACGGAGGGCCGGCAAAGTGGTAGATGGGTTCGGCCACCCCCCAGAAAACGAGCCCGATGCCCATACCTGCGGCAAAGAGCATTGAAAACCATGCCATCAGGCTGAATTCAGGGGCTTCATTGTCTTTTCCTAAGCGGATATTGCCGTACTTGCTGAACGCCATGGCAAAGCAGAATAGAACAAAGCCGGCCACACAGACCAGGTAGGTCCATCCAAAATTCCCGGTGAAAAATTTAAAGAGCTTATCAAATCCGCCTTTCACACCTTCCGGTGAGATCATGGTTGCGATGATGAATACAGCACAACAGATCACAGACGTGAATGTAATGCTCTTGTTGATGGTATTAGACCCTTCTGTCATTTTGCAGCCTCCTTAAGTTTAAGTGCTTTTAATGATTATGGTTTTGTTCTTCTTTGTATGCAGTTGGTTTACTTCATGCCTCCGGATTGGGTTAAAATGTTCGGGTGTTAGCTTGGGGGAGTTTAGCGGGTGTGGGTCAAGACATGGCATCCTGTTACTTTCTGTATGGATTTGTCTTGGATATCAATGTTATCAGCTCAACAGTTCAGAACTCATTAACTCCCCATATTCGTATGTCATTAATTTATTGATATTAGATTGTCAATATTTTTTTGATAATATTTTTTAGGCAACCTGTTGTTTTTATTATTGACGGGTAGTGAAAGACTGGCGCTTATTGACATAACAGATGCTTGAATCTGTTATGAAAAAAGGGGCACGACTCCCTGTGTTTCGGTGGGAAAAATAAAAAAGTTGGAGAAATTGTTATTTTTGGTTCAGGAATTCCTTGTCCAGTTCATCATAGACAATATGGATGTGTTTGTGCATGGTTGTTTCCGCTCCTTTTTCATCACCAGCCTTAATACGGGCAATCACTTCACGGGCGGTTGACACTGCCCGGTCTACGGTAAAGGGCAGAGCAATGTTAAGCGAGTCACTCATAAAGTTAATGTGTCTGTGAGAGCGGTCCACAAGGAGTTTTACCATCTCTAAAATGGCTTTGTTGTTGCTGGCTTCTGCAACTGCCATATGAAACTCAAAATCAAGCCGGTAAAAGGTGTCGGTATCGTTAAAAGATTCATCCATGTCCTTTCCCAATTGCTCAAGGATCCGGATGTTCTCTTTGTCCGCATTCGTTGCAGCAAGTTTGGCCGCACCGCATTCGACAATATCCCTTGCTGTTATCAGATCAGCCACGGACATGGCTTCCAGGGATTTTTCGAGCAGCGTTTCATTTGTTTTGGTTTCAGGCATCTGTTCTGTAATATAGGTGCCTTTTCCCCGGACAACATTCACATATCCCATGACATCCAAGATTTTGATTGCCTCCCGGACCGATCCAAGGCCGACATTAAACAGCTTGGCAAGTTCCCTTTGGGACGGGAGCACCTCTCCGGGCTTCAGCTCTTTGGCTTTAATCTTGGAAATAATTTCTTCAACCAGGACATCTGGTGCAGAGTTGATTCTAAGTGCATTAAATTTCATTGGTTTTCCATTCGATTTAAGAAATTATTACCCGGAAGAGGCTGTTCATAACTGCATCACTCATGAATATCATTACAATTCTATAACATAGCAAGATGGGATTGGATAGTATAAAAATCACACTAAAAAAGGTGTACGTTTTTTATTCTATGCTGTGGTTTCGCACAAGAAATAGTTTCGTTTTACAAAGGGGAAATGATCTGAAAACAACTGTGAAACAGGTTTTAGATCAATTTTAGTAAAAGAATTTATAAATTGACAGTGGGTTATAATTTGTGGGGATTTGCGTAAGGTTTCCGTTTATAGACAAATCTGTTACCAGCCAACCTAATCTAATAGGAGCGAAGACTTATGATTATGTTTACTTGATTGCCTATAATACTGCTTACTATCGTATAGCAACAACACGTATTTGAAGGCTGATCAAATCAAATACCATATGCATTCCCAAAGATTCAAAAAATCGGGTTGATCCATAAATGATTCCCCATTTTGTCCGGTCGATGTCAAAGTGTGCCTCAGCGATCAGATTATTTTCAGGTGTTTGGGTTATTGTCGCCATAAAATCTTGCCGCGCTTTGACTCCTTTCAGCTCCAGATTCCCTGATATTTCATAGTTTGGATAACTGAGAAACGGTTCTTTTGCTGGTGTTCCTGCAAGAATCTCATATCGTGCGGTTGGGAAAAATTTAGTCAGAAAAAAATCATCTGATTTCAGATGGTCGATGAGAACTTGCTGTAACTCATCGCCTTCAAGATTTATGTTTTTGATAGAGTCCATATTGATGTCAAAGTCGCCAGTGACAATTCCATCTGCAACGACTATTTTTCCACGGTCAATTTCAACGGTGCCAAAATGAGTTGTCGTCGGATTTCTTCCACTCCATTCAATAATGCTCTGCTCCGCATCGATCTTGTAAGTCCCCTCTTTAAGATCCAGAAGTGTTTGAGTATCGAAGGGATCGTTTGCAGCCTCACCCTCTAAATTAAAACCTTCAGACAACCACGTTTCAATTCCGCCTTTAAGTATGTACACTGTTTTATAGCCATCCTGTGCAAGCTTACCAGCTGCGGTCACCGAATCATAAGACCGTCCACTAGTACCGTAAAGTACAATAGCGGCATTTTTGTCGTCTGTTATCGCATGGACCTGATCAATAAATGTCACTTCAAAAACGCAGGCATTATAAGCCGTTGGCAAATGCCGTCTGGTATAAGTATCAGATTTTAAGGTATCAATAAGGGTAAAGGTTTTATTTTCTTTAATCCATTGATTGAGTTCTGCAGGATATATTTCTTTGATTGTGTCGTTCATAATATACCTCATTATTAAAGCTCTAAGATTGGTGTCGATTGTCAGGGTGTTTTCATCAATTTTACCCTCAATTAACCTATACAGTTTTTTTAATTCTATTTGACTATGTGTGGGTTTTGGGCTGCCTGCGGCGCCTTATGAACCATTGTGTAAGCATATTCAATACCGTCTCCATATGCACCACCATGTTCTCTGAAAATGTTGAGCAATGCATCATAATGTTCTTTGTCTGCCCAGTCGCGCTGGAATTCCAATACTGTTGCAACAGTCGTCATAGGCACCGCACCCGCTTGAACGCAACGTCTGATAGAGGCATCGTGGGCAATGGGGGAGGTCGCACCGCACGCATCTTCAACTATAAAGATATTATATCCTTGCTCCAGCATGTTCAGCGCGGGCCATGTTACACAAACTTCGGTCCACAATCCGGCAATAATGATGTTTTTCTTGCCTGTCGCCTTTACGGCATCCCGAAAGCCGGGATCATCCCAAGAATTCATACTAGTTCTTTCAATAGGTTGTTGGTCTGGAAAAACATCCATCAGCTGCGGCCAGATATAACCGCTGAATGATTCGGTTTCCACAGCCGTGATCACAACGGGGATATCAAATTCTTTAGCACCTTTGGCCAGCATAACAACGTTGTTTGTCAGAAGCTGCCGATCAATATTG
>JAKSAU010000420.1 GCA_022361535.1 Desulfobacterales bacterium | reverse complement strand
CTTGAGACAGGACAAGTATTTGTTCGGGATTATGTGGGTGTCGTTGACTGCGGAACACCTATAAACACCAACCTTGCCCGCGTACAAACCGAAGGAGGTATTGTCCAGGGAATTGGTATGGCTTTGTTCGAGGAGATCACTTACAACAGCGCCGGAAAAATGATGAATTCAAGCTTTATGCAGTATAAAATTCCTTCCCGACTGGATATAGGGGATGTCAGGGTAGAATTTGAAAGCTCATATGAGCCCACAGGCCCTTTTGGAGCCAAATCCATAGGCGAAGTGGTCATCAACACCCCGGCGCCGGCCATTGCAAATGCCATTGCCAATGCATGCGGGGTGAGACTGCGAACCCTGCCCATGACAGCTGAACAGATCCTGACAGGTATCAATGACATATGAACAAAAAATACCAGGCATAAAGCTAACCGACCTGGTCATCGGCATCAAAGGGGGAGGAGATCTTGCCACAGGCATTGCCCTGCGCCTTTTTCGCTCAGGTTTCACCCGGATATTCATCATGGAATCAAACGCCCCAAGTGTGGTTCGGCGCAAGGTGGCATTTGCCTCGGCTGTTTATGATACAACCATCACTGTGGAGGGGGTGACAGCAGTTTTCACCAAGACTTCTGATCAGGCTCATGATCTTTGGAAACAGGGGAAAGTTGCTGTGCTCGCAGATCCAAAATGGAAAACTCTGGGCCATATCCACCCCCATGTATTGGTTGATGCGATCATTGCTAAAAAGAATCTGGGCACCCACATTACAGACGCTCCACTGGTTATAGGGTTGGGCCCTGGATTCAATGCACCCAAAGATGTTCATGTCGTGATAGAAACCCAGCGGGGGCATGATCTTGGACGGCTTATATTCAATGGAGAAGCCGCACCAAACACTTCTGTTCCTGAAGCGGTTATGGGTGTTACTTTGGATCGTGTCTTACGGTCTCCGGCAAAGGGGTGCTTTTTATCTGATGCATCCATTGAAGATATTGTCACTGAGGGACAGATCATAGGCCATGTGCAAGACAAGCCGGTTCAAACAAAAATCACAGGAGTAATCCGGGGTTTGATCAAAAACGGATCAACCGTCAGGCAGGGTCAAAAACTTGGAGATATCGACCCCAGAAAAGACGTCCGCTATTGCACAACGGCTTCTGATAAGGCAAGGGCACTTGGCGGCGCTGTACTGGAGGCTGTCCTTGAACGCTTTAACAGATAAAAAAGAAAAAAACAAAGCGAAACCGGTTGCGGGTATCATCCTGGCAGCAGGATCAAGCCGCCGTATGGGCCGCTTAAAACAAATGCTGCCCTTCCAGGGTAAGTCTTTGCTTGCCCACACAATTGAAAAAGGGCTGGCTGCAGATTTGTCCCCTCTCATCCTTGTTCTGGGGCACAAAGCAGATCAAATCAAAGAACGAATTTCGAAGTATCCCATTGATGTAATTATCAACCCTATATTTTCGGATGGCATGGCATCATCCATCTGCACCGGTTTAAACCATCTTACCGCCATCCGGCAGGATTCTGGCACACTATCCGGGGCAGTGTTTCTGCTCGCAGATCAGCCTCTGGTAACCGTTGAGACCATTCAAACCATTTCAGAAAAAGGCAGTACCTGTCCCGGTAAAATTATTATTCCTGTTATGGACGGCAGGCGGGGAAACCCAGTCTATTTTGATAATTG